>ONXX01000211.1 GCA_900321955.1 uncultured Bacillota bacterium
ATCATCCGCAACCATTCCTTCTTAATCAACGATGAACTTGATTCCTGCCGTTTCCTGATCGGCGATCTCAATGAGATCAAGGATTACATCCAGATCACCGACACCAAATACAAGAAACCGATGGAACTCAATAAGGAAGGCATCTATGTGCCGATCAAGATGGATGAAAAGGCCGACCTGGTAAAGAAAGGCAAGATCACTGTCTTTGATGACCTGATGAATTCCTATGATGCTGATGTCGCCGATTCCTTTATGTTGTACGCAGCGCGTATCTTCATCATGTCAAGAGAGACCTATACCAAGATCTACGACAAGACGCCGATCGACAGCAACTTCTTAGTCAAGATCGATGCAGCCAAAGCCGAAGCAGCCAAGGAAGCGATTCTGAAGCTCGATGGCGTCAACGGCATCATTCCGTCCGACAATGACAGGGCAGACTTCAACTCCTTTGTCGGATTGGCCCAGGCGATGGTCATGTTGCTGACAGGTATGGCCTTTGCGATGGCTTACTTCATCCTGCTCAACCTGGTCAATATGTTCATCAACCAGAAGAAGCGGGAACTGACCGTCATGCGTGTCAACGGCTTCACGGTCAAGGAAGTCAAGAACTACGTCGGCAAAGAACTGATCGTCAATACAGCGATCGGTATCCTTCTGGGTCTGCCGTTAGGCGGAATCATGGCGTACCGCATCATTCTCTTACTGGAAAATATCAACTGCTTTGACCGCAGTATCTACTATCTTGGCGGACTCATTGCAGCAGTGGTTACCGCAATATTCTCATTCTTCATCTCGCAATCTGCATTACGCAAGGTGAAGGATCTCAAACTGACGGATGTCTAGAAAAGGATTCACGATGGGAAAACGCTTCGACGCATTACTCTTTCCGGGTCGCAAACATAAGGCTTTTACCTTAAGTTATGATGACGGCGTGGTGCAGGATAGAAGGCTCATTGAACTCTTTGACCAATATCATGCCAAGGCAACCTTCAATCTGGGCTATGGTCATCTGGGTTTTCAAGGTACCAAGTCCTATCACGGCCGCACACCGGTCGATGTATCCAAGGTGACTGTTGAAGAAGCAAAAGAACTTTACAGAAATCATGAAGTCGGCGGTCACTCTCTGGATCATCCGGACCTGACCGGGATTGGCACACCTTACGCGATGCACGAAGTCATCGAAGACAAGATCAGGCTGGAAGAGCTCGTTGAAAAGCCTCTGGAGGTCTTTGCCTATCCTTACGGCACGTTCAATGAAGATGTCAAAAAGATCGTCTCGCTGGCCGGCTACAAGGGTGCCCGCACGACAAGGTCGACGCATCGCTTTGATTTGCCGCTTGATCCCTACGAATGGGATCCCTCTTGTCATCACAACGATGAAAAGCTGATGGATCTGGCCAAAGAATTTGTCGAAAAGGAAGGCTTCCGCACCTCTCTGTTCTATGTCTGGGGACATGGCTACGAGTTTGATGACCGCAATAACTGGAAGGTCATGGAAGACTTATTGAACTATCTCGATCAGTATCGAGAACAGATCTGGTTTGCGAGCAACGGCGAGATCTTAAGGTATCTTGAGGCCTATCATCGTCTGGAATACAGCGGTGACGGAACGATGGTCTTCAATCCAAGTTCTATCGATCTGGATATCTATACCTACGACAATACGTACGAACATCTTCCTGCCGGCTGTCTGACTAAGATCAGGGAGACCGGACTACTTTAATCACATGAAGCCTCAATTACGAGGCTTTTGTTTTCTGATAGAATCAAAATAGAAAAAGGAGATCCATATGGCTTCTAACTTAAACAAGGCAGATCTGTGCATCAAAAATGTCCGCGTCTTCAATTCGTATTTCAGGAATTTTGTCAAAGCGGATGTCTATATCAAAGACGGAAAGTTCTTATATATCGATAAGAAGTTTTCGAGTGAAGTGAATGCTGAGAAGACGATCGATGACGAAGGCCGCTACATGATCCCGGGCCTCATCGATATCCACATGCATATCGAATCCTCGATGGTGACGCCATCCGCCTTTTGTCACTACACAGCAGGGAACGGTCTGACGACCATCGTTTCGGAGCCGCATGAGATCGCCAATGTCTGCGGGTTGAATGGAGTACTGGCGATGATCGAGGATGGCAAAGAAAGTCCTTATGATTGTTACTACGCCATTCCTTCCGATGTGCCGATCTTAGGAAGGGAGTATGAGACCAGCGGCGGCACGATCACTTGTGAAGATATGATGAAGCTCAAAACAAAAGAGAATGTCATCTGTCTGG
>ONXX01000013.1 GCA_900321955.1 uncultured Bacillota bacterium
TGCGGATCCCAGTTGATGACCCTCTTGCCGCGATAGATCAGTCCTTCTTTGTAATAAGTTACGAAAACCTTGACAACCGCCTTGGAAAGACCTTCATCCAGCGTAAAGCGCTCTTTGCGGTAATCCGTGGAATTGCCCAGTTTTGCCCATTGCGAACGGATGAAATCGGAGTATTCATGTTTCCATTCCCAGGCTTTTTCCAGGAACTTTTCTCTGCCGATATCGTAGCGGGAAATGCCCTGCTTCTTTAAACGTTCATCGACTTTCGCCTGGGTGGCAATACCCGCATGGTCCATACCCGGAACCCATAAGACATCGTAACCCTTTAAACGGTTGTAACGTGCCAGAAGGTCCTGGATCGTATTGTCCATGGCGTGGCCCAAGTGCAGTTTGCCGGTAACGTTTGGCGGCGGAATGACGATGCAGTACGGTTTTTTAGACATGTCACCGCATTCAAAATAGTGGTGATCCAGCCATTCCTGATACTTGCCTTCTTCTACCTTTTTCGGTTCGTATTTGCTGTCAAGCATAAGAGATCCTCCTAAAATAAAAAGGTGGCAAAAGGGCGCAGCTGCGCGGTACCACCTTAACTTATCGCTTTCGCTCTTAACGCGAGCACACGTACATTCGTAGACTCCGAGACAACATTTTCACCTTAACCAGTATAAGTTCCACCAACCCTTATATCTCTATGTTTCCGCTAAGATTACTTTCTTCTCTTCAACGTCTCTTAAATTATAGTTTATCTGCCTGATAAAGGCAAATCAGCCAAGAGCCTCCATAATACGGTCTTTGATCTCCTGGATGTTTTTCTTTTTCTCTGCCGAAACATAGACGACATTGTCCATATCCTTGAACAGCTTATGTTTGTTGTTCATCAGCTGATTGTTGGAAAGCTTGTCGATCTTGTTGGCGGCGATCAGATAACGCAGCTGATGCGCTTCCAGATAATCTTTCATATCCAGATCATCTTTTGTTAAGCCGATTCTCGAGTCGACAATCATGATGACCAAAGCGATCTTGTCCTTGCGGTCAAAATAATCATCCATCATTTTACCAAAGGCGATCGCTTCATTCTGCGAACGTCTGGCATAGCCATAGCCCGGTACATCGACAGCCGTATACAGCTCATCAACATCAAAGAAGTTGATCAGTTTGGTCTTGCCCGGTGTCTTGCCGACGTAGGCGAGCTTCTGATTGTAGATCGCATTGATCAAAGAAGATTTGCCGACATTGCTTCGGCCGACAAAAACGACTTCCTTTTCCGTCTGCGGGAATTGGGAACCGTTTTGTGCCGAACAGAGAAACCGGATCACTTTACCAATGCCTCATTGATGACCTGATCGACCTTTTCGACCGGAATGTAGGTCACTTCGTTTTTGACCGTCTCCGGAATATCGTCCAGATCCTTGATGTTGCCCTTTGGAATGATGATCGTCTTGATACCGCTCCGGTGGGCTGCCAAAGACTTCTCTTTTAAGCCGCCGATCGGAAGGACATTGCCGCGAAGGGTTACTTCTCCGGTCATTGCCAGATCCTTTTTGACCGGCGTCGAAGTCAAAGCAGAAACGATCGCCGTCGTAATCGTGACACCGGCAGATGGACCGTCTTTTGGCACGGCACCTTCCGGTACATGGATATGGATATCGTGTTTCTCAAAGAACTCGATCGGAATGTTGTATTTCTTGGCATTGGCCTTGATGAAGTCCAATGCGATCTTTGTCGATTCCACCATGACATCACCAAGCTGACCGGTGACGATCAGGTTGCCCTTGCCTTCAAAGTAGTTGACTTCAACCGGCAGGATATCGCCGCCGAAAGAAGTGTAAGCCAAGCCGGTAACCACACCGATCTGGTCTTTCTTTTCCTTTGTGCCGTAATCGAAGATCTCATGACCCAGCCAGGTGTTGATCAGTTTCTTGGAAATCTTGACTGATTTCTTCTTTTCCTTTAAGATCGCCAGTACCGTCTTACGGCAAAGCTTGCCGATCGTACGTTCCAATTGTCTGACGCCGGCTTCTCTGGTGTAATGGCGGATGATGTAAAGGATCATATCATCGCTGAAGCTGATCTGATTGCTCTTTAAGCCATTGAGCTCGATCTGTTTTTTGATCAGATGGTTCTTGGCGATATTGAGCTTTTCAAATTCGGTATAGGACGATAATTCAATGATCTCCAGTCTGTCCAAAAGTGCCGGCGGGATATTGTCCCGATAGTTGGCAGTACAGATAAACAGAACATCCGAAAGATCGTATGGTTCTTCCAGATAGTGATCCGAGAACTGGAAATTCTGTTCCGGATCAAGGACTTCCAGCATTGCAGAAGAAGGATCGCCCTTGTAATCGGAAGCCATCTTATCGATTTCATCGATCAAAAAGACCGGATTCAAAGTGCCTGCTCTCTTCATACCCTGGATGATACGTCCAGGCAAAGCACCTAAATAGGTACGGCGATGGCCGCGGATTTCTGCTTCATCACGCACGCCGCCCAAAGAGATCTTGACGAAATGTCTGTCCAGTGCCCTGGCAACTGATCTGGCAAGAGAAGTCTTACCGACACCAGGAGGACCGACCAGACAGATGATCGGTGCTTTCAAGGAGTTGGTCATCTGCTTGACTGCCAGATACTCCAGGATTCTTTCCTTGACCTTATCCAGACCGTAATGGTCTTCATCAAGGATACGTGAAGCTTCTGCCAGATCATCGTTATCTTCGGATTTCTGATACCATGGAACATTCAATAACCATTCAAGATAGGTGCGTATGACACCGGTTTCGCCGGTTGTCGGCGGCAGCATCTCGTAATGCTTGAATTCCTCTCTGGCCTTGGCTTTGACATTCTCCGGGAACGGTTCATTCTCGACTCTTTCTCTTAAGTCGTCGATATCCGAACCGCCGTCCTTGCCGCCGAGTTCATCCTTGATCGCCTTGAGTTTTTCACGCAGATAGTAATCGCGCTGGCCGTCTTCAATGCTCTCTTTTACTTTCTCATTGATCTCCTGCTCGATCATGTCCATGTTGCGTTCCTTTTCGATGTGGGAAAGCATCATGTTCAGACGAAGATTGACATTCTCTTCTTCCAAGAACATCTGTTTTTCTTCGACATTCTGAATGTAGATCTGGGCAAAAGTATCGACCAGTACGGAAGCTAAAGAAGAATCAAAGACCGTAAACTGGCGGACCGGAAAACCTGGTCTGGCATATTTCTGAGCGATGACGTTGAATTCAGCCAAGGCTCTCTTGGTCAGATCTTCGATGACGCTTTCGTCTTCAACATAATCATTGATCTCTTCGATCTCAACAAAATTTACATCGTGCTTGATGAAATGTTTGGTTATATGACATCTGGTCAGACCGTTAAAAACGACCTTGAGATGATCATCTCTTTCCCTGCTTGTCTTGATGCGGCAGATCGTGCCGATATTAAAGACATCGTCCGGTCCCGGTACATCAACCGTCAGATCCTTTTGCGAGACAAGAACGATATTGGACTGGTAGGCGTTAGCGTATTTTACCGCATCGACCGAAGCCTGTCTTCCTACTTCTACCGCCAGATCCTGCATCGGGAAAATGACCGCACCTCTGGTACATAATAAAGGATAAGAATATTTGCTCATATAAAACCTCCCTTATTTAAGAAAAGACGCTGAGCGTCTTTTTGATTATTTCTTCAGTAAATCCAAAGCTTTCTGCATTCTCAGATCATCTTTGAGAGTATCTGCCGGAACATACTTCTTGACATCATCGACCGGCATGCCGTACATCTCGGCCATCTTGTCATATTCGCTGTTCAGATCCTCGTCATTTACTGTCACATTCTCGCTCTTGGCAATCTGGTCTAAAGCAAGATTGATCTTAATACGCTTGTTGGCATCATCTTTCATGGAATCTCTGAGCTGATCGACAGTCTGGTTGGTGATCTTAAGGAACTGTGCGAGGGAAAGACCCTGCTGCATCATTCTTGCTTCGTAGTTCTGGATCATGTTGTCAAGTTCGCTCTTGACCATGACTTCCGGAATTTCAACTTCCGTGATCTCGGCGATCTTATCCATCAGATCGGATTCAGCCTTGTTAGCAGCTTCGCTCTCTTTTCTCTTGGCAAGATTGTCTTTTGTATAGTTTCTCAGTTCATCGACTGTATTGACGCCGTCATACTTGAGTTCCTTGACGAATTCATCATTGAGTTCAGGAAGAACTTTCTTCTTGATCTCATGAACGGTAACCGTGAAACGGGTCTCTTTGCCTTTGAGGTTCTCAGCCTGATAATTCTCAGGGAAAGTGACATTGATATCTTTTGTTTCTTCGGACTTCATACCGATCAGCTGCTCTTCAAAGCCCGGGATGAAGGAATGGGAACCGATGACCAGGTCATAGTTTTCACCCTTGCCGCCGTCAAACGGTACATCATTTAAGAAGCCTTCGAAATCGATAACAGCAGTATCGCCGTCTTCAACTTCGCCGTCTTCCTTTAATTCCAGATCCGCCTTGCGGTCTAAGAGATCTGCGATCTGATCGTCGATCTCTTTGTCATCAACCTTGACTTCTTCGACCTTGTATTCAATGGCCTTGTAGTCACCGAGTTTGACATCCGGCAAAACCGGGCAGACAAAGGTCATGACACACTTGTCATCATTGATCTCGTCGATCTTGAGCTCCGGTCTGTCGATCAGAGTTACATCATGTTCCTTCACTGCTGCATCGAGGGTACCCTGTGCAAGTGCTTCTGCTGCATCGATGAGGACTTCGTTATGGTTGATGTATTTTTCAGCCAGGTGCTTAGGCGCCTGTCCTTTTCTGAAACCCTTAATTTCTACTTTGGCAGCCAGCTTTTTGAAAGCAGCCTCTTTTGCCTTGGCCCATGCATCGCCATCCAGCGTGCAGGTTAATTCGGCTTTGGCATTTTCAATCTTTTTATATTCAGACATATTCCTTACTCCTTTAAAGTCTTACTTATTTTATCATTTAAATCTGCTAAATGCCATATAAAAGCCTTATATGGCACTGATTTGTCACTTGCCCTAAGCAAAGGCCTGATCAATGAATTCTTCGATCTTTTTTGCCAGGTTCTTGCTCTCCTAACGGTCAACGATCTGTGGCAAGAATAAGAGCAGTTCCTTATACAACAACTGCTGGGCCAGTTTGAGTTTGGAAGGCTCCTTGAGATAGTATTCCGTCAATCGCTTATTAGTACCGATAAAGCATTCCGTCTTGGTGACTTCCTGCAAGTCTTTCGGATTGAAGAACAATTGACGCTTGTCGTCTTCATAAAGGAACTGGTGGTCGATCTCCTGACGTATCAGAGAATCGATCAGCAAGGCCTTGGCATTGGCAGATCCTTTTGAGGCAAGGAACCTCTTGCACAAAGGAATCTCATTTCTAAGATTTTTCTTATCCAAGGCGGATACCGCCAGAAGCTGATGCTGCTCATCCTTGAACAGAAAGGATTCAATCTGTTCATCACTCACATAGGGACGCTTGTGTTCTTCATCATCCAGTTTTCTTAACAGTTCACTTAATTTTTCTTCCAGGTCTCTGGGAACATAAGGCATGTCCAGTTCATTTTTGATCATACGGACAGCATTGTCCTTGTCCCCTTTTTCAATCAGTTCATTGATTCTGTCTAAGATCTCATCATAATAATTCATATACAAAAGTATAACAGATTGCACAAGAAAGGCCGGTTGAAACCGGCCTGTTCTCAGTATTGATTTTGTGATCCTTTAGTTGAATCTTTCTCTGTTTGCGTTATAAGTTGTGTGCAACAGCTCATGTGCAAGGTGAGAGTTCGGTTCGCCTAAGAACTTTTCATAGAGTTCCTGGATCTGGGTGTTGTTGTGAGACTGTCTGATGACCTGTCTTTCATCTTCGGAATAAAGGGCATTCGCTCTCTTAGCCTTGTAGGTATCGAGGATGTCGTCGTCTTCATTCGGTAAGAAGCAAGGTTTGACATAAGACTGTCCGCCGCCGTTGATACAGCCGCCCGGGCAACCCATGATCTCGATGAACTGGTATTTGGACTTGCCTTCTCTGATTTCATCCAGTAAGACCTTAGCGGACTTCATACCGGAAGCAACAGCGATATTGACGACAGTGCCGTTGATATCGATTGCAGCTTCTCTGATACCGGCATCATTGCCTCTGACTTCGGTGAATTCGATCTTGCCGTATTCCTTGCCGGTCAGCTTGTAGTATACCGTTCTCAAAGCGGCTTCCATAACACCACCGGTAACACCGAAGATAACGCCGGCACCGGAGTATTCGCCCATGATATCCTGATCCCATTCTTCATCCGGAAGCTTGTTGAAGTTGATACCGGAACGCTTGATCAGTTTACCAAGTTCTCTTGTTGTTAAGACAGCATCAACATCTCTGATGCCTTCGACTTCCATTTCAGGTCTGTCTTTTTCAAACTTCTTGGCAGTACAAGGCATGATGGAAACGACAAATACGTCTTTCGGATCATAACCTTTCTGTTTTGCCCAGTAAGATTTGATGATAGCGCCCTGCATCTGGTGAGGAGACTTGCAGGATGACAGGTGATCGAGCAGATCGCCATAGTAGTATTCTGCATAGTTGACCCAACCCGGTGAGCAGGAAGTGATCATCGGTAATGTGCCGCCTTCAGATAATCTGTGTAAGAGTTCTGTGCCCTCTTCCATGATTGTTAAGTCAGCACCGAAGTTGACATCGTAGCACTTTTCAAAGCCAAGTCTTCTTAAAGCAGCGATCATCTTGCCGGTAACCGGAGTACCGATCTTCAGACCGAATTCTTCGCCTAAGGAAGCTCTAACAGCCGGAGCAACCTGAACGACGACATGTTTGCCGGCCTTGAAGGCAGCGTCAACCTTGTCGATCTCGGAGACTTCCATAAGAGCACCGGTCGGACATACTGTTGTACACTGGCCGCAGAGGATACAAGGAGAATCCTTGAAGGATCTGTTTTCAGCCGGAGCAACGATCGTTCTGAAACCACGCTTTTCAAAGCCAAGGACAGATAAACCGTGAGCAGAAGAACATCTTGCGATACATCTGCCGCAGAGGACACATTTGGAAGTATCACGCTTGATGGAAGGTGTCAGCATATCGACAGTAGTTTCTGTCTTTTCACCGACATAACGGTCTTCTCTGGCACCGGTAACCTGTGCTACATGCAGCAGTTCACACTTGCCGTTCTTGTCACATTCCTGACAGTTACGGTTGTGGTTGGAAAGAAGAAGTTCAACCGAAGTTCTTCTGGCAGTCGTCGCTTTCGGAGAACCGATCGTGATGTTCATGCCTTCGGAAACCGGATAGACACAAGAAGCAACCAGTCTGTTCGGACCTTTGCCTTCCTGTGCTTCTACCAGACATACACGGCAGGATGCCAGTGAGCATTCGCCATGGTTATAGGTACATAATGAAGGGATTTCATAACCGCACTTTCTGGCGGCTTCCATAATGGTCAGGCCTTTTTCTACCTGGTATTCCTGACCCTCAATCTTAATGTTTACTAATTCCATCTTGTCTCCCTCCTACTGCTTGGATATTGCACCAAACTTACAAGTAGCGATACATGCACCACACTTGACACACTTATTGGTATCAATGAACATTGCCGGCAGCTTCTTGCCCGGAGCAATGTATTGCGGAGTGATATGATGGATCGCATCAGCCGGACAGCCTTTCGCACACATCTGGCAGCCGAAGCACTTATCCTTATCGATGACGTAGACCATCAGGTTCTTACATACGTGAGCCGGACACTTCTTGTCAACGATATGAGCGATGTACTCATCCTTGAAGGAAGCCATAGTGGAAAGGATTGGGTTAGGTG
The DNA here is from genome assembly GCA_900321955.1 of uncultured Bacillota bacterium. The sequence continues at coordinate 7,813 of ONXX01000013.1, forward strand.
CAGTCTGACCTAAACCACAGAGTGAGTTGGTCTTGACGTTGTTAGCCAGTTCCTGTAAAGCATCGAGGTCTTCCATTGTACCCTTGCCTTCAGTAATTCTGGTCAGGATTTCAAGCATTCTCTTGGTACCGATACGGCATGGAGAACACTTACCGCAGGATTCATCACAGATGAATTCCATATAGAACTTAGCAACGTCAACCATACAGTTGTCTTCGTCCATGACGATGGCACCACCGGAACCCATCATTGAGCCGGCTGCGATCAGGTTGTCGTAGTCGATCGGTGTATCAAGGTTCTTGGCAGTCAGACAGCCGCCGGAAGGACCGCCGGTCTGGATGGCCTTGAATTCCTTATTGTTAGGAATGCCGCCGCCGATGTCATAGATCAGTTCTTTCAAAGTCGTGCCCATCGGAACTTCGACCAGACCGACATTGTTGATCTTGCCGCCCAGAGCGAAGACTTTGGTACCCTTGGACTTTTCAGTACCGACGCTTGCATACTTGGCAGCACCTTCTCTTAAGATATAAGGAACGTTAGCTAATGTCTCAACGTTGTTGACACAGGTCGGGCAGCCCCAGAGACCCTTAACAGCCGGGAACGGTGGTCTAGGTCTAGGCATACCGCGCTTGCCTTCGATAGAGTTCAGCAATGCAGTCTCTTCACCACAGACGAATGCGCCGGCACCCAGTCTGATATGAACACGGAATGAGAAATCAGTACCTAAGATGTTGTCACCTAAAAGACCGACTTCTTCCATTGCCTTGATGGCAAGTCTTAATCTGTTGACAGCGATCGGATACTCAGCTCTGACGTAGAAATAACCATTCTGTGCGCCGATTGCGTAACCGCCGATCATCATGCCTTCGATAACGGCAAACGGATTACCTTCAAGGATGGAACGATCCATGAATGCACCCGGGTCGCCTTCATCACCGTTGCAGACGAGGTACTTAGGACCTTCTACATCCGGAACGAAAGACCATTTTCTGCCGGTCGGGAAGCCGGCACCGCCTCTTCCTCTAAGACCGGAATCCAGGACTTCCTGAATAACAGCTTTTCTGTCCATCTTTAAAGCCTTGGCTAAGCCCTTGAATGCTTCAGCACCTAATGCTTCTTCGATGTTTTCAGGGTCGATCGCACCACAGCCGTGTAATGCGATACGAAGCTGTTTCTTATAGAATTCGATATCATCCTGCTTGGTGACCTTCTGTTTGGTGATCGGGTCAACATAGAGCAAACGCTCAACGATCTCGTTGTTGCAGATATCCTTTTCGATGATCTCATCGACATCTTCGATTTTGACCATTCTGTAAAGAGTATCTTCAGGGAAGATCTTTACGAAAGGACCCTGGGAACAGAAACCGAAGCAGCCAACCTGGTTGACGGTAACTTTGTCATCGAGACCCTTTTCCTTTATGATCTCAGCAAATTTTTCTCTGATCTTGTCTGAATGGGAAGAGAGACAGCCTGTACCACCGCAAAGAACGACATGTCTTTTTCCGTCATTGCCGGAAAACTTGTCATCCATGCACTTTGTACACAGAGCTTGTCTGGCTTCAAGTTCTTCAAAAGAGCGGATCTTCTCCATAATTAAGCAGCACCTCCGTTTTTATATTTCTCGATCAAAGGAGAAACCTGATCGACGGACATCTTCGGATAAACAGTTCCGTTGATCTGTACAGCCGGAGCAATACCGCAGGCACCAATGCATCTCAAGGCATCGAGAGTGAATAAACCGTCTTCGGAAGTCTCACCCGGCTTAATACCGAGGATCTCAGAAAACTTGTCGATAACACCCTGTGCGCCCTTGACGTAACATGCAGTACCCAGGCAGCATCCGATGACATTCTTTCCTTTTGGTTTCAAAGAGAAGAATGAATAGAATGTTACAACACCATAGATCTCAGCAACAGAAATGCCTGTCTTTTCAGAGACAAGTTCCTGTACTTCCAGAGGAATATAACCGTATTCCTTCTGGATGTCGCTCAAGATCATCATCAGCGGAGTTTCTTCGTCTTTGTAACGATCACAGATTTCACTGATCTGCTTTACTGCCGCTTCTTGCAAACGAGCCATAATTTTATCCTCCTAGAATTTGATAAAAACCCACAACAAAAGAAATTTTATGGATATTAATACCACAAAAATTATATCAACCGTCCTATTAGTTAGTAAAGGCTAACTCGGTTACCTTCAGATAATGAAAATCAGAAAAAACCACTCGCCTTTTTTAAATGATCTGACGCTTCAAAAAGAAGCGGTCCGCAAGCTCCGGATAGAGCCTTAAATCAAAGATTTCTTTCGAATGTGACGCTAAAGCTTCATCTGCCAGATGGCCATGAAGCCATACTGCATCTTTCACCGCTGTGTAAGGATCCTCATAAAGAGAACACAAGCCGCTGATCATTCCGGTCAAGACATCGCCGCTGCCGGCTCTGGCCAATGCGCTGTTGCCGCTGTGGTTGTAAGAGATCTTCCCTTCTTCATTTACGATGAGTGTTTCATGTCCTTTCAAGACAAGGATCACATGATGTTTCAGCACAAAATTTACGGCGATCTCTTCTTTATTGGAAAGGATATCTTTACTGCTTCTGTGGACAAGCTTTGAAAACTCACCCAAATGAGGCGTCAGGATCATGTTGTTATTGAATGCATAAAACTCTTCGTTGCCGGCGAGAACGCTTAAGGCGCCGGCGTCAACGATGATCGGTGCCTTATTATTCTTTAAGACGTCTTCCAGATACTTTTCCTTATGAGGAAGATTGTCGATACCCGATCCGATGCCGATCGCTTTGACTTTTTTCAATTCTGTTTCTTCAAAGACGGAATCGTTATTCTCATCGTAAGGATGGTACACCGCACTGAGCTCATTTGCCGCAACAATGGGATAGATGGAAGCAGGCAGAAAACAATGGATATAGGATGCACCGACCGAGCGGGCACCGATCAGATTAAAGGCGGCTGCCCCTGCCATGCCATAGGATCCGGCAATCAGGNNGGATCCGGCAATCAGGGCAAGAACACCGTTGTCATATTTATTGGAGTCATCTTTCCTTTGCGGATAGTGCTCAAAAAACACTTTACTGTCCATACCCTTATTATCCAACAAAAATCATCTCCATGAGATATTTTGTAACAATATCAGTGCCGTTTTGTTATATACTAAAAAATATGAAAAAAATAGGATTTGACAACAAGAAGTACCTCAGACTGCAATCTCAGAACATTTCCAAACGTGTCGCAAAATTCAACAAGCTCTATCTGGAGTTTGGCGGCAAGCTGTTTGACGACAACCATGCTTCAAGAGTCCTGCCGGGATTTGAACCGGATTCCAAGATCAAGATGCTGCTGAAGCTCAAGGACAAGGTCGAAATCGTCCTGGTCATCAATGCCAATGACATTGAGAAAAACAAGATGCGTTCGGATCTTGGCATCACTTATTCACAGGATCTTTTGCGTCTCATCGATTCCTTCAATCTTGTCGATCTGCAGATCGGCGGCGTTGTCATCACCCATTTCAATAAACAAATCGAAGCGATCAAGCTGAGAAAGAACCTGGAGAAATCCAAGATCAAGGTCGCTTATCACTATACAATCGAGAACTATCCGAACAACATCGATCACATTCTTTCCGACAACGGTTTCGGCAAGAACGAATATCTGGAAACAAGCCGAGAGATCATCGTCGTCACTGCTCCGGGTCCCGGATCCGGCAAGATGGCAACCTGCCTTTCCCAGATGTACCACGACAATAAAAGAGGACTCAAATCCGGCTATGCCAAGTTCGAGACCTTCCCGATCTGGAACCTGCCGCTCAATCATCCGGTCAACCTGGCCTATGAAGCAGCGACCATCGACCTTTCCGATGTCAACATGATCGACCCTTTCCATCTGGAAGCGTATAAGAAGATTGCGATCAACTACAACCGTGACGTTGAAGTCTTCCCGGTCTTAAACGATCTTCTGATCCGTGTCATGGGCAAGCAGATCTACAAGTCCCCGACCGATATGGGCGTCAACATGGTCGGCAACTGCATTTGCGATGACGAAGTCTGCCAGAAAGCAGCCAAGGATGAGATCATCCGCCGTTACTTTGATACGGAAATTCAGGTGAGAAAAGACGCCTTACCGGAAGACGTCTTATATAAGATGGAAACCATCATGAACAAGGCCGGCGTCACCAAGGACGACCGTCTGGTTGCCGTGAAAGCCAAGCATCTGGCCGACAAGACCGGCGAACCGGCTGTCGCCATAGAATACGACGGCAAGATCATTACCGGCAAGACCTCCAAACTGATGGGCGCTTCTGCCGCTGCTTTACTAAACGCCATGAAGATTGCCGGCAACATCCCGGATGTCCATCTGCTTTCGGAAAGAGTCTTGGCACCGATACAGGAACTCAAGACGACTTATCTGCACGGCCACAATCCGCGTCTTCATACCGATGAAGTATTGATTGCACTGGCTGTGGATTCCATCACTTCGGATATCTGCGATCGTGCTTTAAAGGCCTTGAAGAATCTGGAGGGTTGTGATGTGCATTCTTCCGTTTTGCTTTCACAGGTCGATATCAACGTATTTAAAAAGTTAGGCATGCACCTAACTATGGATCCGATCTATCAGACCAAGAAGCTGTATCATCCGCGATAAGTACAGATTTCCTTCAAAGGGCAGTCCGTACAATCCGGTTTGGCAGCCTTGCACTTATATCTGCCGAAGAATATAAACTGATGATGAAGTTTCCCCCACTTATCTTTGGGGAAATAAGTCATCAGTTTTTCTTCGATCGTTTTGACATCATCTTCCGCTTGCGCGATCTGCAATCTCTTGGAAACTCTTGATACATGGGTATCCACCGCAAAGGCCGGAACGTCAAAGCAGTTGTTCAGGATGACATTGGCGGTCTTGCGACCAACCCCCGGCAAGGATTCGAGTTCTTCTCTTTCGCTTGGCACCTGGCCGTCATAATACTCACATAAGACTTTGGAGAGCTTGATGATGTTGACCGCCTTATTGTGATAAAGACCGATCGGGCGTATGATTTGTTCCACATCCTTGAGATCGGCTTTCGCCAAGGCAAAGGCATCGGGATATTTCTTAAATAATTCCGGCGTCACCGAATTGACTCTCTCATCGGTTGTCTGGGCTGAAAGCACGACAGCGATCAGCAGTTCGAAGTGATTCGCGTGATTCAATTCACACTTCGCATCGGGGAACAGCTGATTGAGACTTCGAATGATCAGTTCACTGTTTTTCATTGCGCAGTATTCCTTCAATGTAGGCCATCTTGACCTTGCGCTGTGCTTCCGCAATACGCAAAGCTTCAATGAAGGCAGATTGTGAATATTCACTGATCAGATCGTTCATCTTCTGCAGTTCCAAAGAAGATAGAGGACGGCCGAAGACATCTTCCGTCGTATCGTAGAGATCTTTGTTTTCCGAGATCTCGTATTTTTCCGGATCGAATTCAAAGATCCCGTCAATATCAAAAACCAGACCCTTGGCATTGGTCGACAGTTTCAGGTAATGCTTGGCAACCAAAGATGCGATGATCTTGTCGATCTCTTTTGTCGTCTTGTGCAGTTTGCCTGTCAGATATTCATAAGTGATCGCTTTACGGGATGTCTTGCAAAGATCGATCAGAAGAATCAGGATCGTCTCATCGGCGTTCAGATTCAGCTTATCGAAGTTTTCCAGGATCCAGTTTTTCCGATCAAAATAGGATTCCTTATACCACTTTTTCATTTGTACCTCTTGATGATCTCCTTGCACAGTCTCGCAGCTTTTTCGCAAACCGCCTCCAGATGGAATTCAAAATGTTTGTAGTTGCCCTGTACCAAAGTCTCATCGGAGATCGAACGGATGATGGAGACCGGCGTATGATAGGCGTAACAGACACCCGCAACTGCTGCCCCTTCCATTTCACCGCACAGAGCTTCCGGATAATGGCGTTTGATTACTTTTAGCTGTGTCTTGGTGCGTATGAATTCATCAGCCGAAACAATGCCGCCGATGTGCATGGTCGGATCGCTGATCTTCTTCGCGATCGAAACAACTTCATCGCTGCAGCCAAAGCTCGTATAGAGCGAATCGAAGCTCCTTTTCCAGCCCGGCACATCAAAGCGCCATGCGGCCGTCTTGTCGGCAATGACCACATCGCCGATATGGACGTTTTCTTTTAAGGATCCGGCACAGCCAAGGTTGATGATCAGTTCCGGTTTGTATTTTTCAATGAGTGAAGCAGTGGACAAAGCCGCATAGAGCTGACCGACACCGCATCTGGAAACCACGATTTCCTTATTTGCCAAAGTTCCCAGATAGTATTCATTGTCCAGGGCTTCGTCATGATAGAGAAGTTTCTTTCCCTTGACGGTTTTGACGTCTTTCTTTCATCGCACAGATTACCGCAATCATTTCTTCCACCCCACAATCAATATCTTTTCATCTTCCACAAAGTCTTCAACGATCTTTACATCAAAATAGAGTTCCATCTTCTCTTTGATCAGTTTTGGATCAAACACATTCTGGGAATGGTTCTCCTGAATCATTCCATTTGGTGTATAGAAAGTAAAATGTTCGTGGATCGTATCATCAAACGGATCCGAACTGATCGTCCACTGGTACGGCACATCTTTGACATAGCCTTCCTCAATGTACTGTTCCCTGAACTCTTCGATCCGCTTTTTATGATGCATATCAAAGATCAGCCGGCCTTGATCATTCAAATGCTTATGCGCACACCTAAAGAAGGCATCAAGTTCCTCTTCATAGAGGTAGTTGATCGAATCGCAGATGCAAAGGATCAGATCAAACTTCTTGCCAAGATCATAGTCTGTCATATTCAAGAGAAGATAGTCGCCGTCAAAATTGGCTTTGGAGGCTTCCTTCATTTCTGCCGAGATATCGGAAGCCGTCACGTCATAGCCCTTGTTTTTCAAGATGCCGGCCATAACACCGGAACCGGAAGCCAGTTCCAGAACGGTCTTGAACTCTTCTTCTTCGATGTATTTCAGCCAAAGCGACAAAGCTTCTTCATCCTGAAGAAGCTCATCATAATATTGCGCAAGCATTTCATAGTTGCTTACATTTCGACTGTTGGCAGATCCTTCCATAATCCTTCCAGGTTATAGTATTCCCTTTCCCCATCATAGAACACATGGCAGACAACATCGCCCAAATCGATCAAAAGCCACTTGCTGGAATCATCAATGTAGCTGTGCCGAACACTGTAGCCTTCCATGGCCGCTTGCTTCGCCAGTTTCTCATCCATCGCATCATATGCTGTTCTCAATAAATCTTTCATTCTTTACTTCTTTAATATACCTTTCAACATCTTTTTCAAGCATCTCATATGCTTTATAAAGATCTTTTTCGGCGATTTCCACAATGCCGTCATTAATCTTACGCAAAGGTTCTCTCTTATCCGCAATATACAAGATCAAAGAGAGCTTGTCTCTGGAATTGCAGATCGTGTGATTGTAGATCGCATTGAGGATATCCTTGTCATGAAAATTACATTTTTCCCTAAGATAATACTTGCCCACCCAGCTGTGATAGACACCAAGCGATCCGTTTAACTTGTCCGGATCGTAGTGACGCAGGTAGTCTTCCAGAACCGCATCATAGGAGTGATCCGGGAACTTGCACACATCGTGCAAGAGGCCGGCCATATAGGCCTTTTTCTCGTCCACTTTATGAAACTTTGCCAGTTTCTTGCATAACGATGCAACCGACAAAGAGTGTTCAAAGCGGGAAGACTTCATATTTTTGGCAATGAGCGGCTTGAGAAGCTCCGGATCATTGAGGATCTTCTTGCGAAGCTTATGATCCAGCTTCATGAAATTATCAAAGGTAATGTCTTCAAAATTCATGGCAAAAGGATCTTCTTCTCTCTTGAAGGCTTGTATAAGACAAGGGTCTTGCCGATCTTCTGTACCAGCTGTGCACCGGTATTGGCACACAGTTCAACGGCAATCTCATTCATATCGAGTTCGCAGGTCTTCAAAACCGAAACCTTAATCAGTTCTCTTGCCTTCAAGGCTTCTTTTACCGATGTATACAGATGATCGCTGAGACCATCTTTGCCGATCTGGAAGATCGCGTTCTCATTGACCGCGAGGCTTCGCAGATAGCGTTTCTGTTTTCCGTTTAACATTTAAATATCGACCTCACATTCATATAGACGGCAATTGGCCAAAGAGTGCACATAGGCCAGACATTCGCCGTTGATCTTGATCATGCCCAAGCCCTTGATCACGATGAGCTTCTCCTTCTGGATGCTGTAATCCGTGATGCCAAGAGGCTTTACCCTCAGGACAAATTCACAATAGTGTTTCTGGTAGTAATCATCACCGTTTTCATAGCGTGTACGGTGGATCTTATTCTGGTTGTTGATATAGAAAGTCACGCTGGCCTTGTCTTTCGGAATGATGTCCACCCGCAAGAGTCCGAAATAGAAATAGGACTGCGGATCCTTGACCTGGAAGACCTGCGGACGGATCATCTTGTCGATCTTGGACAGCTTGTATTTCTCAATATTGAGATAGGTTGCGTAATTATCGACATCGACCAAACCCGGTGTATCAACAAAGCGGTAATTCTTATAAGCGATCTCCACTTCTTCCAGGGTCGTGCCCGGATAAATGGAAGTCGTTAAAGATTTTGAGTTAAGCAGTTTATTGATCAACGAAGACTTTCCGGCGTTTGCCCGTCCGGCAAAGACGATCGTATCGCGGCCGAGTTCCTTCAGAAGCTGGAAGAACTGTTCGTTGAAACGCGATTCGAATTTGTTTGTCAGCAAAGCTGCCCTGATGTTGCCATAGCGGGAATTGAGATCGAAAAGAATCTTGGAAAAAAGACGGTCGATCTTTCTTTCTGTCATGTTCTCGGGCAAGAGATCGGTCTTGTTGATGATCATCAAAACATCCCTGCCCTTGAAAAGCTCGAGAAGATCATCTTCCTTCAAACAGAAAGCATCCAGAATATCGACGATCAATACAAACAAGGCGTTGGAATAGCGGTTGTAAATATTGATGATCTTTTCGTTGGTCACATAATTCGTCTTGAAATGACCGGTATCCCCGTAATGCGACAGACGAAAACAGCGCTGGCAATAATCCTGCTCCAAATCCACGACGTAACCGACGCCTTCTTTATCTTTTGTCTGTAATGGTATACCACAGCCTCTACATTTCTTCATGAAGCACATTTCTCCAAATAAATTTTTCGATTCTTCTGTTAAAAGCGGTCATCTTCGAATCCTTTTCCTGTAACTGCCGGCAATAGATGCCATGACAGCCGCTTAAGTTAGCACCCAGGATGTCGGTGATCAGCTGATCACCCATGACGATCGTTTTCGACGGGGTCGTATTCATTTTCTTACATACGGCCCAATAGGAAAACGGCAAAGGTTTTAAGGCCAGATGCCAGTAATCGGTGTCCATATCCCCTAAAAACATCTTAACCCGTTTTTCGTTGTTGTTGGAAAAGATAACGACCTTAAATCCCGCAGCCTTGAGATCTTCGATGAATTTTCTCGCTCGATCATCGCAGGATCCGGTATTGGGCACGGCGATCGTATTGTCAACGTCCAATAAGACCGTGTCAAAACCCTTTTCCCTGTAAGCCGGGATATCCAGGTCGGTAAAGATATTCAATTTCTCTTTTGGTCTAAAAATCGACATATCAATCAAATAAGGTTGTCTGTTCGCTTTCCTGCTGGCTGGAATAATAATCCTGAGGGATATCGATGATCTCAACATCAGGAATATCGCTCATATCCTTGCAGACATAGAAATAGTTTTCATTTAATTCCAAAGGCATCGAGAATGACTGTTCCAGTTCCATGAACGGAACTTCCGATACCGACATCTCCTCCAGTTTGCCGTCATTGTAGACATAGAGGGAATTATAGCTGGATGCCATAAAGCCTCTGACGATGCTATGCGGTTTGGATTTGATCTGGCGGAAGATGCGGTAGCCCTTGGTGTTGCGGGAAGTCAGTTCCAGTTTATCCGTATGGATGCGTTTGAAACCGCCCTTGTCCGTATTGATCAGCAGTTCTTTCTGATCATGGTGGTCGGCAACAGCACAGACCAGTTCATCGTTTTTGACATTGATGCCCATGACGCCCTGTGCCTTGGCCGCCAGATCGGAAAGAATCTTGGAAGAATACTTGTTGCAATAACCATCCTTTGAAATCAGGATCAGTTCATCGTCGTCATAGGCGACGCAAACCGATACAAGCTCATCATCCTTTTTCAGCTTCATGCCGGTCAGATACTTGGAAGAGCGATCGACATCAAAGCGCGGCATCGAAGTCTTCTTGATCATACCGTTCTTGGTTGCGGTGATGATGAAGGCAAAGGTATCAAAGTTCTTGACGATAACGGCACCGACGAACTTCTCATTGCCTTCCATGCGCACATAATGGGAAACATGCTTGCCGATATCCTTGAACTTGCATTCATCGATGCGGTAGATCGGTACATAGGCATAATTGCCTCTGGATGAAAACAGAAGCAATGTATCAAGCGTATCACAGGACTTGATGCCAAGCAAGGCATCCCCTTCCTTGACGGAAGGAATCGTATTGGCATTGGCATTGAATGCCCTCTCCGAGAAACGCTTGAGATAACCATCGCGGGAGATGGAAATATAGCAGGCTTCATTCGGAATCATCGCCATCTTGTCGACGACGATCTCTTCCACTTCGTCTTCAATTCTGCTGCGGCGTTCGCACACCTGCAGCTCATTGACTTCCTTCAATTCATTGACCAGAACAGAATCCAGTACTTCCCTGGAAGACAAGATCGCATTGAGTTCGCTGATCTCCTTGACCAGCGTCTTGTTTTCTTCTCGTAGTATCGTGATATCCGTTGAAGATAAACGGTATAAACGCAATGAAACGATGGCTTCCGCCTGTTCTTCGGTAAATAAGAAAGCTTGTTTCAGACGCTCTTTGGCATCTTTCTTGTCTTTGGATTTACGTATTAAGGCAATGACGTCATCGAGAATCGAAATGGCTTTGATCAGACCTTCGATAATGTGCAAGCGGGCCTGTTTCTTGTCGCGCAGAAATCTCGAACGGTTTAAGACGACATCGCGGCGGTGCTCGATAAAGGCATCAAGCGCTGCCGGCAAAGACATCAGAACCGGCTTATGATTGACGATTGCGACATTGTTGTAGGAATAGTTGATCTGAAGATCCGTATTCTTGTAAAGATAATTCAGGATCTGTTCGCAATTGGCATCCTTCTTGCATTCGATGACGATGCGAAGTCCGTCCCTGCCCGATTCATCGGCAACATCGACGATGCCGTCGATCTGCTTGGACAAAGAAATATCGGAAATCTTTTTGACCAGCTGTGATTTGATGACTTCATAAGGGATCTCGCTCACGATAATCGAAGATCCGGTCTTGCCTTCCACGATCTCACATTTGCTGCGGACGACAACTTTTCCCTTGCCGGTCTCAAAGATCTCACGGATCTGTTTCTTGCCCTGGACAATGCCGCCGGTCGGAAAATCCGGCCCCTTGATGTATTCCATCAGTTCATCCAGAGAACAGTCGGGATTCTGCAAACGATGGATCGTTGCATTGACGACCTCGTTGAAATTGTGCGGTGCAATATTGGTCGCATAACCGGAGGCGATACCGGTTGAGCCGTTCACCAGCAATAAAGGATATCTTGCCGGCAAGACAGTCGGTTCCAGATGCGTATCGTCATAGTTGTTGGTCATGGCGACCGAATCATAATCGATATCATCCAGAAGCAGATTGGCATTCTTTGCCAGTCTGGCCTCCGTATAACGCATGGCAGCCGGCGGGTCATCATCGATGGAACCGTTGTTGCCGTGCATGTCGATCAAAGGCAGATTGATCTTCCAGTCCTGAGACATTCTGACCATCGCTTCATAGATGGAAGAATCGCCGTGCGGATGGAAGGTACCCATGACGCTGCCTACGGTCTTGGCAGACTTGCGGTGCGGCTTTTCATAGGTATTGCCGTCTATATACATGGAATAAAGGATCCTTCTCTGGACCGGCTTTAAACCATCTCTGGCATCAGGCAGAGCTCTTTCCTGAATGATATATTTCGAATAACTGCCAAAACGGTCCGACATGATGTCGTCCAATGTTTCGTTTAAGAAGTTTTCGATGATCTCTTCTTTTTTCCTTCTAGCCATTTCTTGTTACTCTGTAATCTTCTTCCAAAGTGAAGTCGATATTGTCATCGATCCACTTTCTTCTTATTTCGGCGTTATTGCCCATCAGGACGGAGATCCTTCTTTCACAAAGCGCCGCATCCTCGATCGTCACCTGGATCAGTGTGCGTTTTGCCGGATCCATTGTCGTATCCCAAAGCTGGTCGGCGTCCATTTCACCTAAACCCTTATATCTCTGGATATCGACCTTTTCTCCCAGTTCTTTCTTCATCTGGGCAAGTTCGTCATCGGAATAGAGATAGACTCTTTCCTTGTTTTTCATGACGCCGTAAAGCGGCGGCATTGCGATATAGACATGACCTGTTTCAATCAGTTCACGCATGAAGCGATAGAAGAAGGTCAGTAAAAGGACCTGAATATGGGCACCATCGGTATCGGCATCGGTCATGATGACGACCTTGTCATAGTGGATGTCATCAATATTGAAATGCGGTCCCACACCGGCACCGATGCAATGAATGATCGTATTGAGTTCTTCGTTCTTTTCGATCTCGGAAACAGCTGCCCTTTCCGTATTCAAAACCTTGCCTCGCAAAGGCAGAATCGCCTGGAAGGAAGAATCACGGCACTTCTTGGCACTGCCGCCGGCAGAATCGCCCTCGACTAAGAAAAGTTCCAGACGGGAAGAATCCTTTGACTGGGCCGGCGCAAGCTTGCCGCTTAAGATTTCCTTGGCTCTGACAGAAGACTTCTTGCCGCTTCTGGCTTCATCTTTTGCCTTTCTGGCGGCCTCTCTGGCCAACGCTGCCCGCTGTATTTTCTTAATCAGCTGGGTTGCCGTCTCTTTGTTTTCATGCAGGTAGTAAAGAAGCTGTTCAGAGACGATGCCGTCGACTGCCGTCTTGGCTTCCGGTGTGCCCAGTTTTCCTTTGGTCTGTCCTTCAAACTGCAGCAGGGATTCCGGAATGGCACAGGAAATGATCGACGTCAGGCCCTCTCTGACATCGCTTCCTTCAAAGTTTTTATCTTTCTCTTTCAATAAGCCCACTTCACGGGCGAATTCATTGATGACCTTGGTGAATGCCGTCTTATAGCCGACTTCGTGGGTACCGCCGTCCCCTGTTCTGACCAGGTTGACATAGGAGAAGGTATTCTCCTGATAGCCGTCAGTATACTGGAAAGCGATATCGACGCTGATTCCGTCTTTTTCACCGGAAAAAGTCACCGTATCATGCAGGGTATCTTTATCTTCATGCAGGTAATCCATGAAGGCCCTTAAGCCTTCCTTATAAAGGAATTCCTGCTGATCGCCGCTTCTTTCATCTTTGACCGTCAGCTTGACGTTTTTAAGCAGGAAAGCCTCTTCCTGTGCTCTTTCAACAATCGTCTGGAAATTGAAATTGGTCGTCTGGAAGATCTTTTTGTCCGGCATGAAAGTAACCTTGGAACCGGTGCGGTTGGTTGCCCCGAGTTCCTGCAGTTTTGATACTTTCTTGCCGCCGTTTTCAAAACGCATCAGATAGCGTTTCTTGTCACGGCAGACCTCAACTTCCAGCCATTCCGACAAGGCATTGACGACGGAAGCACCGACGCCATGCAAACCACCGGCAGTCTTATAGCCTCCCTGATCGGAGAACTTGCCCCCGGCATGTAGGACAGTAAAAATGACCTGCAGAGTGTTCTTGCCGGAACGGTGGGTGCCTACCGGCATGCCACGTCCGAAATCGGTCACTGTGCAGGAACCGTCTTTATTGATCTGAATGATGATCTGGTCACCAAAACCATTGATTGCCTCATCAATTGCGTTATCGACGATTTCCCATACCAAATGGTGCAATCCCCTGGCATCCACCGAGCCGATATACATGCCCGGTCTTTTACGAACGGCCTCCAGACCCTCCAGGATCTCTATACTGTTATCATCATATTTATTAGCCATAACCTTTAAAATTATATCATAAACAGATACCTGTGATATAATCACAAGGTGAATTGAAAAGGCTGTGCAAAACAGCCGGGAGGTGCGCATTTCATGAAGACGATCATATGGCTCATCATCGGATATCTCATCGGTTCTATCCCTTGGGGATTGGTCATCGGCCAGGTCTTTTTCCATAAAGACATCCGCCAGTACGGATCCGGAAATCTGGGCGGAACCAATGCCGCCAGAGTACTGGGAACTCCGGTCGGAATCCTGGTCATCCTCTTGGATGCCTTGAAAGCCTTCCTGGTCATGATCCTTTGCCACAGCATTCATCCGGGCATGGAACAGTATGCCGGTCTTGCGGTCTGCATCGGTCATTGTTTCCCGATCTTCGCCGGCTTTAAAGGCGGTAAGGCAGTTGCCTGCAGCTATGGCTATCTGCTTGGCTTGGCAATCTACGTCAACCATGAATTCCTGTTTACCTTCATCATCCCGGTCATCACCTTCTTCGTCGTTCTGGCCTTATCCAAGATGGTCTCACTGTCTTCAATGATCGGCGTGAGCGTTGCCGCCCTTGGCATCTTATTCTTTGTCAACCGCACGAGCGGCTTACTGGTGTTATGCCTTGCCTTATTTGTCATCTATCGCCATTCCGCCAATATTCAGCGCATTAAAAACGGTACGGAATCAAAGATCGGCAAAAAGAAGAAATAAGCTTAAAAACACGCAAATAAAAAAAAACAACGGCAGGAGTCAATTCCTGCCGTTAAACATATGTTCATTTATTCGCCGATGACGACGACCTTGCACCTTCTCTCGCGTTCATGCGTTCTGTCAAAATCGACAAAGTAGACATAACCGGTCTTGCCGACACCGAGCTCGCCGTTGTCGACTTCGAAGGTTGCCGAGTTGCCTAAGATCGTTGCCTTAAGATGTGCATCGGCATTCCAGAGTTCTTCTCTTTTTCCGCTAGGCAGATACTTGAGAAAATCCGGCCAGGATTCTACTTCTTCCAGATGCTTGAGTCCCGGATAGAAATACTGCCCCCATGCAGTCTGGTCCGGAATGATCTTTGCCAAGGCGTTGTCCAGATCCTGCTGGATGAATTCCTTACCATTAGGAAGAGTGTCATGTACATACTCTTCAAAGAAGACGGAACAGGTCGTGTGCGGTGAGATGACGCAGCAGATACCATCTTTAATACCGGACTTCTTGATTGCTTCTCTGACCTGCGTCGTGATGTCGATGTAAGTCGGTGAAACTCCCTTTGATCTGATGCCGGTAATTGTTTCCTTATAAACAGCCATATTTATCCTCTCTTTCTTTATCTATAGACTATTTCTTTTTATTCTCTTTTTGTTGAGAAGATGAAGCCTGGTTCCTTGCATAAGCCTTCATGGTATGCGGACGGATCTTATCTTCCAGTTTCAGCAGCGCTTCAAAGAGTTCATCCCCCTTTTCAAAATACAGGCAGTCGACCCAATATCTCCCCTTCAGCAAGGAAAAGTCATCCTTGTTGACACGAAGATAGATCTTCTTGGACCCTCTGAATTCCTTGATGCGCAGATCCTTGATCTCATTGATGAAATACTTGTGTGTTTTGCCGAAGCCTTTAAAGCACAAGACCTTATCCGAGAGTTCAACTTCCTCGGGATTGGAAAGCGAGACAAAGGTGTTGTAGAACTGGTAGGCACAAACCAAAGCCACCATCAGCCACAGGGCATTGCGCGATCCATAGTAGGAATAAAGAGAAAACAAAAAGATGAAAGCTACAAAGTAGCCGGTATAGACAACCCGCAGTTTATAGAATTTCTCTTTGTATTTGTACTGTTTCATAACTTCTCAATAAAAAGAAGGGGCAAAAAGCCCCTTTCATTTTGGATGTAATTTAAGCTTGTTTGTTTTCTTTTCTGATTCTCATGCCGTTCCAGACAGCGCACGCAACAGCGATAACTGCGAAGATGACATAGGAAACAACACCCATCTTACCTAAGTTGTAGAGGATGAATGTCAATGGGTTCGCACCATCACAGATGGAAGAAATCGAAGCGATTTCTGTGTAGGAACCGATGCCATGGCAAACTGCAGTTGTAGGAGCAGCTAATGCAGTTGCAATGTACAGACCTAAAACGATACATACGATACCGGTGATCAAGCTTCTGAAACCGTTACCCTTGCAGATAGGCAGAATCAGAACGAACATGAACGGGAACGTACCTAAGTCGCCTGCAGGTAATACTGTGTTGCCCGGTAAAATGAAGGCCAGTAATACTGAAAGCGGAACGAAGATCAGTGATAAAGCAATGGTAAGCGGATGGCCAACACCAACAGCACTATCCAGACCGATGTAGATCTTTCCTTTGCCGGAGAAGTGTTTATCCATGAAGTCACCAGCTGCATCAGAGATCGGCATTAAGCCTTCCATCAGCAGAGCAGCCATCTTAGGAATGATGACCATAGCAGCTGCCAGATAGATTGCAGTTGTCATGAAGCCCTTGAAATCCTGACCGGCGAGTAAGCCGATAATGAGACCTAAGACTGCACCGACGATAACCGGTTCACCAAAGATACCGATCTTTTCCTGTAAAGTTTCAAGGTTGAAGTCGATGTCCCTTAATCCAGGAATCTTTTCAATAATCCAGTTACATACTAATGCTATAGGGGCATAAGCAGCAGAGAAACCGTGAGGAAGAGATACGCCCGGCATACCAAGTGTCGTCTCAAGAGCAGGAGCTGTGATATCGCCTAATACCAGGACGATAACTTCGTTGGCAACAGCAGCAACCAGTCCAAGAGGAACGGAGCCAGTAGCGGCAGCAACCAGAGAACCAGTGAATGCGAAGTGCCAGTAGTTCCAAACGTCGATATCGACAGTCTGTGTCGTAGAAGTCAGAACCATGATGATGTTGACTAAAAGACATACCGGAATGATGAAGGAACCGACCTGAGTAGCAAATGCTGCTGCTGCAGCTGCCGGCCAACCAATATCAACGGTAGAAAGTGAGAGACCGAAACGAGCGGACATTTCAGCAACGGCACCAGCCAGGTTGCCTAATAAGCCGGTCGCAAGGTTTAAACCGATAAGGCCTACACCAACAGTCAAACCACCACGCAGAGATTTACCAAAACCAGCGCCGAGTACTAAACCAATGAGGGTAATGATGATAGGCATCATTACGGTCGAACCGGCATCATTGATAAATCCAAAGAAATCAAGAATAAATTGCATAAATACCTCCCTTATCTTAAAAGATAATTCGCAGACAAAGCCCCTTCATGTCTGCGTATTTGACCGGATGAACCGGTTAAATACCAATTACTCACCCCAGAGCGCCTTTTCGATATTGTTGTAGATCTCTTCGACGCCTCTGTTGAGGATGATACCCGTAGCAACAATCAGCGGGCATTCGCACTTGAAAGAACCCGGAATCGTGCTGACGCACAGATCATAGTTCGAGGACTGGCCCGGAACTTCAGCAGCCTTGCACTGTGTGATTGTAAAATCACCGCCATGGCCTCTCTTTTTGAGTTCTTCAGCAAGCTTCTTGTTTACGACAGTCGATGTTGCAACACCGGTGCCGCAGCATAATAAGATTCGTTTCATTGTACTGTCTCCTTTCAATGAAATTAACAATTACCTTTACTAAAAATTATATTACGATATGAAAGCCTTTTCAAATTACTGGCAGAAATCTTTTCTTGCCCTGTCGAGAGCTTCAAACATTTCTTCCAGCTTCGCATATGGATCCGGTGCAGCAACGATACCGCTTGTACCGCCGGTTGCATCGGCACCGGACTTGATTGCCTTATAGACATCATCACCTGTGGAAATGCCGGCTGCCTGCAAGGTCTTAGTCTGCGGCGAGACGGATTTGACGATCTCGTTGGTTGCCTTCATATAAGATTCATCGGCCGTTGTACCGGTACCGATCAGGCTGGTCAGTTCGCAAACCATGCAGTCCGGATGAAGTTCAGCGATCGCTCTGGTATCAGCTTCTTCGTTGGAGCATACAACGGTCAGAATGCCTAATTCGTTAGCTCTTTCGATCGTCTTGGCCAGTTCGTTGATAGTCATCGGATTTTCCGCATGATTTAAGAATGTCGCCTTGACACCGGCTGCCTTTAAGGCTTCCGGCAGGATATGGCCCATGCCTCTGCCCGGCTTCAGGGATTCCATATGCTGAGCAGTTACGATCAGATGCGGGCATTCCTTGGCGATCATTGCCAGATCAACATGCTGTGCCGTGAAGATGACATCAAAGTCATACTTTACTGCAAGTTCTTCGCACTTTTTAGCCAGCTTAAGCGATTCTTCGCCATAAAGATAAGCTTTCGGGTTGCATACGAAGAAAGGTCTTCTTAATTGTGCTTTTTCCATATTTATCTCCTTTTAATACGCTATTCCTGTCCGGTGTGGAACAGTTTGAAGTAGAATTTCAGTTTTTCCTTGATTGCCGCATTGGCATCTCTGATCAGCTTGTACCAGTTGATGTAATCTTTACCTTTCGTTGCTTCAATGGCAGCTACTGTGAAATCGGTAAAGACGTTGATCTTGGAGAT
The DNA here is from genome assembly GCA_900321955.1 of uncultured Bacillota bacterium. The sequence continues at coordinate 26,468 of ONXX01000013.1, forward strand.
ACCTTCCGTTGCGCATCTTTCCAGATTTTCGTTGCCGGATCCGGAACCGCCGTGTAAAACAAGCGGAACAGGAAGTGCAGCACGCAGTTCGTGGAGTCTGTCAAAGTCGATGACCGGCGTGCCTTTGTAAAGGCCGTGTGAGGTACCGATCGAAACGGCAAGAGAATCAACGCCCGTCTCTTCGACGAAACGTTTTGCCATATCGACTTCCGTATAGATGTTCTTGTCGTCATGCAAAGCTTCCTTGTTTTCGGAAGTGATGACATCGCCGGAACCGACATGTCCGAGTTCTGCCTCAACGACAACGCCATGGGCATGCGCATAATCGCAGACTTCCTTGGTTCTGGCAACATTGACTTCATAAGGCTGTGCCGAAGCATCGATCATGACTGATGTATAGCCAAGATCAACCGCTTTTTTAACCGTCTCGACATCAAGACCGTGGTCAAGGTGAATGGCTACCGGAACACTTGCCTTTTCGCCATAGTATTTTGCCAAAGCATATGCCTCTTCGACAGAAAGCATTTCACTGTGTGCCTGGGCGAAACTCAGAATGACCGGTACGCCGAGTTCTTCCGCTGTTTCTACATAAGTCTTGCAGGAATTGGAATCCCAGAAATCCGGTGCGACGATTGCATAGCCCTTTTCTCTGGACTTAGCAAACATTTCTTTCGTTGTAACTAACATTTTTTACCCCTCCAGATCAAGGCCGGCTTCTTTGACCAGCTTGAGATATTCATCAAAATCGCTGACATTCTTAAACTTTTCCATCAATTCGTCATTCTGGAAAGCATCCATCAGTTTCATCAGCATATCGAGCTGCTGATGCGCTTCCTTTAACGCCAGCATAAACAGCATGGTTACCGGGATCTTCTTATCTTCCGTGCCCATCTCAACAAATTCAACCGGTGCATCGAGAGACATGAAACCGATCTGTGTGCGATTGACGTGCTCCGGATCGGTGTGAGGTATGGCAACACACATATTATTGAGTGTCAAACCAGTCGCAAAGACATTTTCTCTGCTCAAAATCCCGTCAAAAAAAGTATCCTTTGCAACACCGCTTTTCATAAACTCATCTGCCAGCATTTTCAGTGCTTCATCTCTGCTGTCAGCGTGTTTATGGAACAAAGCGATCTTTGCATCAAACATATCAGCCATATAGATTTCCTTTCTTTTGATATATACCAAGTTAATTATAATACATATTTTTTCTTTGTATTATAATGAATTTATGAGTTCAAAAAAGAAAAAGATCTCGCCGTCAGACCTCAACGGGATCTCCATTTATCACGAAGAAAAAAGAACGGTCTATTCACCTTTTTTCTCTAAAAAGGCCTATATCATCAACGAAAACAATGTTAACCAGTATGTGAGTTACATCCAGGGTTATCTGATCGCACTGATCATATTTGTTGTTTCCTACATCATCTACCGCAAGCCTTTGATACCGGTATTGCTGACCCTGATGTTTATGGCCAGTACCATCTTCATCTTCTACCGCAATTTCCTGTCCAAGGCCAACACGATCGATGATTACAAGAAGCCGAAACGCGACAGCTTCGCGATACGTCAGGCTTCATCGCTCTCTCAGAAAGAGATCTGGACCATCATCATCGCTTCCCCTTTGCTGGCGGCAGCGATCATGTACAACGCCCATCTCAATCATTATGAAGGCGTCATGTACTACTTCATGCTCTTCATTTCCATCGTGGCTTTGGCCTATGGTATCCTGCATATCTATATTCTGATCATCAAGAAAAATCAGGAATTATAAAGAGAGGATTTCTTAAAACGAAATCCTCTTTTTTAAATTGCTTGTTATCTGATTATTTTTTATCGTTCTCGATCTTTTCGAAAAGAGAACGGATGTCAATTTTTAAGCTTTCCTTTAATTGAGATGCCGAACCATGGCCGACATAGACATCATCGATGCCGATGACTTCCAATTGAACAGGCAGATGGTTTTTGTTGGCAAATTCCAGGATCTCATCACCCAGACCGCCTTTGATCATATCATTTGTATACAGATAGATCGGTTTGTGCTTCTCAAGTATTTCTTTTAACATCGCTTCATCAATCGGTTTAATAAATCTGGTATTGACCAAGGAATACGGAAGTTCATTTTCTTCAATGATGCGGGCGATCTGATCCAATGCATTGCCATAGGAAAGAATGTAAAGTTCAGGATCTTTGACCTGATGCATGTATTCCCAGGTGCCGATCTCTATATTCTTACGGGCATCCTCTTTTCCCTTTTTCAGGTTGCCGCTTGGATAACGGACGAAGAACGGCTTCTTGGAACGTAGGCCGGTATAAAGAAGATCTCTTATCTCATCCGCGTCTTTTCCTTCACAGACCACTACATTCGGCAAGGTCCGAAGCAAGGAAATATCAAAGACGCCGTGATGGGTCTCCCCTTCTCTTGGAACCAGAGAACTATGATCAATCGCAACCACCATCGGCAGATTCATTCTTGCCACATCGTGGTTGATCTGATCGTAAGCTCTTTGTAAATAAGAAGATTCAATAAAGACAAACGGCAGCTTGCCACTTAGGGAAAGACCACCTGCCATATCAACGGCCAGGTCTTCCGCAATACCCACATCGTAGCAGCGATCCGGGAAACGGGAGAAGAGACGGTTCATCCTGGCCTCATAAGCCATGGCCGGCGTGATCGCCACGATGTCCTTGTTTTGTGCCATCTCATCTTCTAAATAAGATGCGACCAGTTTGCTGTAAGGAATCTCGTCTTCCGGAACATCAGATAAAGGCTTGCCGCTCTTAAGATCAAACGGTTCCACGTTGTGCCACTTTCCGATCGTATCGGTTTCTGCCAAGGCATAACCGTTTCCTTTGGAGGTGATGCAATGGACGACGACCGGAATGTCTTTCTTTTTCGCCGTTTCAAAGGCGTCGATCATCGCTTTGATGTTCTG
>ONXX01000024.1 GCA_900321955.1 uncultured Bacillota bacterium
CAGGTCATCTGTGAGATCTATAACGAAAACAAGGGAAGATACGGTTATCGCAGGATCACCCTTGAATTGAGAAACAGAGGATATATCGTCAACCACAAGAAGGTAAAACGCATCATGAAGAAACTTGGCCTATTCGGCCTTACACCGAAAGCCAAGTATAAGTCCTACAAAGGCGACAACAACGGCACGGTAAAGAATCTTCTTATCCATAAGGAAGTGGATGAGGAAAATCATAAGACGAAGTATGTCAGAGACTTTGAAACATCAAAGCCAAATGAGAAATGGACCACGGATGTATCGGAATTTCATATCCCGGCAGGAAAGCTCTATCTGGCTCCGATACTCGATATGTACAACGATGAGATCATCGCCTATGATATCTCTTCGAATCCTGATTTCCTACAACAGAAAAGATTACTGAATAAAGCCTTCTCCAGGTTTGAAGATCTTACAGGTCTCATTTTCCACTCTGACCAGGGCTGGCAATACCAGATGCAGCCATGGCACAAGGCCTTGAAAGACAAGGGCATCATCCAGTCCATGTCCAGAAAAGGCAATTGCCTGGACAACTGTCCGATCGAGAACTTCTTCGGCAAACTGAAAAACGAGATGTTTTATGGCCATGAATATGAATTCAAGACACTGGATCAGCTCAAGAAAGCCATTGAAGACTATATCGACTACTACAATACAAAACGCATCAAAGTCAAATTAAAAGGCCTTACGCCTTGTGAAGCAAGGCAGCAGGCCTTATCATTGAGTTAGCTTAAATCAATTGTCCAAATAATGGGGTTCACGACAAAGTGACCTGCGATAAGACTGCTTTTTTGTTCTTTGTGTTTAGATGATCAGCCCTTGCTGCCGCCAAAGAGCTTGCTGATATCTTCAAAGATGTTTTCTTCTTTGGACTCTGTGCTGTTTGCGATCTCCGTTGTCACAACCTTCCAGTAATCGCACATGTCATTGACGAAGGCTGCTTTCAACGATTCGACCGTGGCCGGTGAGCCTTCGGTTTTGACACCATCCTTAAACATTTCGTAGTCTTTGACAAACAACATCATCCGCCATTCCATCTGATGCCGGTTCTGCATGTGACGGTGCCATGTCTGATGATATTGGCTGATGCGAATGTATTTATTGACAAGGTAGGCAAAGATCAACGGAATCAGAATCAGCGTATAAAGGTAAATGTTGTTCCACTCGTTTTCGTTGAGGATCTCTTCTTTTCCACTGACCATAAACAGGGCCAGGAAAGGAATGCAAAGGATGATGAACAGAACCAGCAGTTTCAGAAAATTGTATTTGGATTTGCTGGAATACTCCTTGTATTTTTCATACTCGTAGGTCTGGGTGAAGAACTTCAGGAACCTTTGAAAGAAGGATCCCTCTTCACCGGGCTTTATCTCTTTTTCGCCTTCGTTCCAGTCGCTGATAAAGCGTTGATAAAGTTCGCCTTTGATGGATTCTTTTTCTTTCACTTTGAAACGTCCCAATAGAGCTGCGATCGCTATGATCGCCAGGATCGGAACGAGGATATTCATTGCCAAGATCTTAATATTCATATCTTTACCCCTTGTTTTGCTGTGCGTTTTTCTATATCTCTATATTACAGTAAATTGGCGCATCAAAAAAGCTACCTGGTTTTGAATTTCAGATAGCTCTTGCGTGTTGAATAATCGTTTGCTCTGCTTCCTATTCCGCTCTTACATCGAAGTAGAAAGCAAAGCTGTCTCCTTCCATAGAATAGTCTTCCACTTCTTCGGATGAGACCTCTTCGTTGTTGATGATCAGCGTGACAGGATCATTGAAGACATAACCCGGTGCCGCCTTGACCCTGCCGAAGACGGTATAGGAATTGCCTGCTTCAAATCGAATATCCGAATAGTATTCCAGGGTGTTGTAGGTTTTCCAATAAACGTCTTGCCTGGTGCTGCCGTTAGAGTCGATGGTATCGATGAAATACGCATCACTATGTGAGATGACCTCAGGCACAGGCGTCTGATCAAAGCCCTCGGGATCACTGCAGGAAACAAGGGTACCGGCGCTTGGTGGCAGGATAGTAAATTCGACGGTTTCCAGAACTTCCGGATCCTGCTCTAAGACAAGATTCTTTTCTTCTTTCATTAATCGACCTCTATTCTTGTATTTATATAACTATTCCTAGTAATGGGCAATGTAGTCACGGACCTCACTGATGTCTTCTTCGCTTGCCGGGCTCATATGAAACTCCGGATTCGGATTTCGGAAGATGTCGAGGAATTCATCAAGTGTACAATCAGGATGGCTTTGCAGGTATAAAGGGACCACGGTATCAAGAATTGCTCTCTGACCCTCACCCAAGCTTCCTCCGTTAATCAAAGAGAGGAGCTGTTCATTCAATTCGTTTTGTTTTATAGCATCCATCGGTATTTAGCTCCAACTAAATTTTACTAAAGTAAAAAAGTGGCAATCAGTTTAAAGAAAAAATAGAAGACATGGATCATCAGGATACAGAAAGCGACAAGGCCAAGCGTATAGCCAAAACCTCCTTTGCAAACCTTCCAGATGAAGCCAAGAAGCGGATTTCCATACGGATCACGCAAAAACATAAAGTTCTTATCAAAATGGACATCGATCAGATAGATGATGCCTGCCAGAAGCAGGATCTGGACGATTGAAATCCAGACACCGGAATAGGTCAACGGAATTTCCTTGCACAAGAAGCGGGCAGCAATATAGGCGATGATCAGATCGTGATAGAGAAACTGATGGATCGTATAGAAATTTAAGATCGGAAGCGTTGAGGTCGTGGGAACCAGAATGGCCATGAGGGCTGCCGGTAAAAACAGCGTCAACAACATTTCCGGAAAGATGGTGTTGCCGACAAAGATCGAATCCAGAACGATGAAGTAGGCACCAAAACTGCAGATCTCCAAAGGCAGGTAGTTGCTGAGCTTGACATCTGATAAAGCGATGACGATCATCTTGATCGCTTCGATGAAGATCAGTGTAAAGGCGATGCTTCGAAGAAGAAAGATCTTTCTGGCTGCCTCCGCATGAGCGTAGAGGACCACGAAAGCAAAGATCAGCAGAGTACTAAGTAACAGAAGGAAAAAATGGCCAAGTGAAAACTGTCCATAGCCCGGCTCATGTGCCGGCATATTATCCTTGTGTGTCATGAAATGCTTCATCTAAATTTATTATAAGCGCAAAAAGCCAAAAATAGAGGAATGCTTGAAATGTAAGTATGGCGACATGAATGATTTTATTGAAGAACTTCGAAAAGAAGGCCTGGTCAAGAAAGTGCACTACATTGCCAACATTGAAAAACAGGACTTCGTGCCCGACTTTGTGACGGCCCCCTGGATGATCAGGGATGCCGGATTGTTATACGGGATCCGATAAACAGTGAACTTAAAAAGGCGTCGCTGACGCCTTTTATAAACTTTTATCAATGTTGAATGAAACTCAGAATGATTTTGGAATGACATGCCAGCGGGCATTATCCTCGAATTTGCCGTCAACGAAGATGTATTCAATATCGTCGTTTCTGTCGAATTCCTGTGAGATCCAATGGATGCTGCAGTCAAAGCAGGAAACAACCAGCTCCAGGTCTCTGCCTTCCACGTAATTGCAGGACTGCGACCTGCAGGAATTTGCCGCACTTCGGACAGCAGCGGTTATTTTTCTTTTCTATCGGAAGTCGAGGGAAGGCACCGCCTGCGACATCTTCCAGCTCTACATCTTCAAGGTTGTATTTCTGGTTTTCAATAAGGTCGATCTTTTTCATGTGCTGTTCCTTTCTGATATCCATAAAACAAATGAACAGTATAGGACATCCTGTCTGAAAAATGATCTGCTTTCCCTTCCTGTATCGCCACACTTGAAACATTTTTCATTAAAATATATTTCCCGGGCATATTTCCCGGTGCCTGTACCAATTTTAAATTGACAGGTATTTTTTATCGGGTTTAAGATAATTCTGTATTAATTTTTGTACGGCCGTACGAAAAGATTTTCCAAAAGAAAAGTGTTTGGAAGATGGTTTTGAAACCCCTATAGACGACATCGCTGACGATGTTGTTTTTATTTGTTTTTTCGGAGGTCATTATGGCAAAATTCATTTTTATTACCGGTGGTGTGGTGTCCGGTTTAGGCAAAGGCATTACCGCTGCTTCTTTGGGAAGGTTGTTAAAGGCAAGAGGCTTGAAGGTCGCTTCACAAAAACTCGATCCCTACATCAATGTCGATCCCGGCACCATGTCGCCCTACCAGCATGGTGAAGTCTATGTGACAAACGACGGGGCGGAGACGGATCTGGATCTTGGTCACTATGAACGTTTTATCAACGAGGATCTCAACAAATATTCCAACCTGACGACCGGTAAGGTCTACTGGAATGTGCTGAATAAAGAGCGAAGAGGCGATTACCTGGGAAAGACCGTCCAGGTCATACCGCACATTACCAATGAGATCAAGGAATTCATCTATGCAGCGGCAAAGAAAAACGATCCGGATGTCTTAATCTGTGAAGTCGGCGGTACGATCGGCGATATTGAATCCCAGCCCTTCATTGAAGCGATACGTCAGATCGGTCTGGAACAGGGAAGCGAAAATACCTGTTACATCCATGTGACGCTGGTGCCCTATCTTGAAAGTTCAAAAGAACACAAGTCCAAACCGACCCAGCACTCGGTCAAGGAACTGCAGGGCATGGGCATCAAGCCGGACATCATCGTGCTTCGCTGCGTCAAGCCTTTGGAAGAAGACATCTTTGAAAAGATCGCTCTGTTCTGCAATCTGAAGAAGGAATGCGTCATTGAAAACCGGACCATCCCACTTCTCTACGAAGTGCCTTTGATGCTGGAAAAACAAGGGATGGCAGATACGGTCTGCGAAAAACTGAAGCTGGGAAAACGGAAGCCCGATCTGAAGGACTGGAAACAGATGGTGAGAAACGCAAGGCATCCAAGTCATAAAGTGAATATTGCCATCGTCGGCAAATACGTGAAGCTGCACGATGCCTACCTTTCCATTGCGGAGGCCCTGGCCCATGCCGGCTACGCCTTAAGCGCCAAGGTAAAGATCAAGTGGATCGATTCGGAAACAATTGAAGAAGAAAACGCCGCAGAAAAGCTGGAGGGGCTCGATGGCGTCATCGTTCCCGGCGGCTTTGGAAGGCGCGGCATTGAAGGAATGATCGTGACGGCAAAATACTGCCGGGAAAACAATCTGCCCTATCTGGGGATCTGCCTGGGCATGCAGGTGGGAGTGATCGAATTTGCCAGAAACGTTGCTCACATGAAAGGCGCCAACTCCAAAGAATTCGATGAGGATTCTCCTTATAAGGTCATCGACTTCCTGCCGGATCAGAGTGATAAGACCGATAAGGGCGGAACTTTGCGTCTTGGGGCTTACCAATGCGCCTTAAAGAAGGATACAATAATTAAAAAACTGTATGGCGAAGACCTCATTGAAGAGCGTCACCGCCACCGCTATGAATTCAATAACCGGTATCGCGAAAGACTGGAAGCGGCAGGATTAACTCTGTCGGGTACTTCGCCGGACGGCTACATCGTCGAGACAATCGAAAATAAAGCCTGTGACTATTTTCTCGGCGTGCAGTTTCATCCGGAATTCAAATCAAGACCCAACCACGCGCATCCGCTGTTTGTCGGCTTGGTAAGACAAGCCATTACCAATAAGGAGAAAGACCATGACTGATATCATGAAAACATTTGGCTGCAAGGTCTTCAATGACGAAGTAATGAAGGCCAGACTTTCCAAATCAACGTATAAAGAACTCAACCAGACCATCAAAAAAGGGACCTATCTGAATGAGGATATCGCGGAAGAAGTCGCCAACGCCATGAAAGACTGGGCGGTGGAAAACGGCGCCACCCATTTCACTCACTGGTTCCATCCGTTGTCGGGTGCTACGGCAGAGAAACACGAGAGTTTTGTATCAACAGCCGGCGGCGGCAAGATCACACTGGAGTTTTCACCATCCAACCTGGTCAAGGGTGAAGCCGATGCCTCCTCCTTTCCTTCCGGCGGTTTAAGGGACACCTTTGAAGCCAGAGGCTACACTGCCTGGGATCCGACTTCCTACGCCTTCATCAAGGACGGAGTCCTTTGTATCCCAACGGTTTTTGTCTCCTATTCGGGAGAGGCGCTGGATCACAAGGCACCGTTATTAAGGTCAATGGAAGCCCTCAACAAAGAGGCGGTGCGCGTCTTAAGACTGTTTGGCAACAAGGAGGTCGACCACGTCAAGGCAACGGCCGGTGCCGAACAGGAATACTTCCTGATCGATAAGGCACTCTTTGAACAGAGAGAAGATTTACGGCTGACCGGAAGAACCCTTTTAGGAGCGCCGGCACCGAAAGGCCAGGAGATGAATGACCACTATTACGGATCCATACGCACCAAAGTCCGCAGTTTCATGAAAGACGTCAATGAAGAGCTCTGGGCTTTGGGCATACAGGCCAAGACCGAACACAACGAAGTCGCCCCATCGCAGCACGAACTGGCAAACAATTTTCTGACCGTCAACGTCTCGGCTGATCAGAACAATCTGACCATGGAGATCTTAAAAAAGGTCGCCAAGCGCCATGGCTTGGAATGTCTGCTTCATGAAAAACCTTTTGCCGGCATCAATGGTTCGGGCAAACACAACAACTGGTCCCTGAAGACCGATACCGGTATCAATCTTCTGGATCCGGGAGATACACCGGCAGAAAACGCCCAGTTCCTCTTGTTTCTGACGGCCATCATCAAGGCGATCGATGAGTACCAGGATCTACTTCGCATCTCGATCTCTTCCGCCGGCAACGACCACCGTCTGGGTGCCTCGGAAGCACCGCCGGCCATCGTTTCGGTTTTCCTCGGTGATGAATTAACGGAGATCTTAAGCTCCATTGAAGAAGGAAAAGATTATGCGGGCAAAGAAAAAGAGGCTATGCAGATCGGGGTCCATACGATACCGGCTTTCCCAAAAGACAACACCGACCGCAACCGGACTTCGCCTTTTGCCTTTACCGGCAACAAGTTTGAATTCCGTATGCCGGGCTCTTCCGCTTCGATTGCGACACCGAACACGATCTTAAATACCATCGTGGCGCAGGAACTGAAAGTCTTTGCGGATGAACTGGAAAACAAGGAAGATTTCAACAGCGCTTTACACGAGCTGATACAGAGAACATTAAAAGAACACAAGCGGATCATCTTCAACGGCAACGGCTATGATGAAAGCTGGATCAAAGAAGCAAAGAAGCGCGGTTTAAGCAATTACCCGTCCACCCCGGCTGCCCTGTCTCATTATCTTGATGAGAAGAATGTGAAAGTCTTCATGGACAACAAGGTCCTCTCTAAAACGGAACTTCTTTCAAGACATGAGATCTACCTGGAAAAGTACTATAAGAGTATCCGCATCGAAGCCTTAACATTGATCGACATGCTGAAAAAGGATATCCTTCCGGCGGTCACTTCTTTTGAACTGTCTTTGAAAAAGTCACTGGATGAAGATGAGGATCTCGGTCTTTTGGATGAGGATGCCTATGAATATCAGACCGTAAAGCTGATCAAGAAAAACAAGAAAGCAATCTGCAAGGACATCAAGGCAATGGAAAAGCTTCTAACAAAGAAGCCGGAAAAAGCCCAGGCGATTGCCGATTATTATCATGAAAAGATCCTCCCGTTGATGGAAAGGATCAGAGAAAACACGGATGCCTTAGAAAAGGTCACTGACCGTAAAATCTGGCCGATGCCGACCTACAGCGATCTGTTGTTTGGCAAAGACTGAAAAAAGGCATCCCTCTTCTACGAACAAAAGATCTTCAGACGCTCTGAAATAAAGCGTCTTTTTGCGGGATCCTGTAACGGAATTTTAAGAAAAAGAGTTCAGGCACAAGCAATCTTTTTTATACAATGAAAGTGAGAACAAATTGAGGGAGGGTGAAGATGGAACTGGAACGATTTGAATGGACAAGGCAGCCCAAGGGATACAGGATCGAAAACGGACGCATTGAGATCACGACGATGCCGCATACCGATTTATGGCAAAGGACCTATTATCATTTCCGCAATGACAACGCGCCGCTTTTTCAGACGGAAAGCGAAGAGGATTATTTTTCTTTCGTTGTAAAGACCGATTTTTCAGGTGCTCATCAGCGCTTCGATCAGTGCGGCATTGTGATGTATCTTGATTCGGAAAACTGGATCAAGGCATCGGTGGAATATGAAGACGGAAAGATCCAGCATCTGGGTTCCGTCGTTACCGATCAAGGCTGGTCGGATTGGGCGACCACGGAGATCCCGGCGGATATAAGGACGATGTGGTATCGCTTCAGCAGACGGGAAGATGATTTCAGGATCGAGTGTTCCTACGATGGCGAGAAGTTTTCGCAGATGCGTATCGCCCACATGCATGAAGGCAAGGGCAAGATCGCCTTTGGCATCTATGCCTGTTCGCCGGAGGATTCAAGCTTCACGGCAGTGTTTTCCGATATGAAGATCACAGAATGTGCCTGGAAGGCCCATGACGGTCAGAAACCGGATGAGGAGTGATTGAAGATACAAAACGAAAACGGGTGTTTCATAAAAGAGACATCCGTTTTTCATTCAGCTTCACAAAAACCATGAAAAAAGCTTATTGTGTTGAAACAATAAGCTTTTTGCTTGGTCTAGGCAGTAAATTGAGAGAGCTTTTCCACTAAGAGTTTTTTAAAGCGTTCCGGCTCATCAACCAAGGGGTTATGACCGGATTTTTCAAACCAGATCAGCTCCTTGTATGGTGCCTTGATCTTCGCATACCAGTCTTCGACGAGCTGCGCCGGTGTGTTCATATCCAGTTTGCCGTCAAAGATTAAGAAAGGCACTTTGAAGTCCGTATATTGACTCAAATCTTCTGCACCGACTTCCGGCCACATAGCGACCAGAACCTTCTTATAGCCTACGGCAACGCCGATAAAGTCTATGAGGGAATACTCGCCGGAAAGGATCATCGGTTTGATGATGGCGTCCATGTAGCTTCTTTCTTTTTCGGATCTGGAATAGCCGCCGTATTTCATCATCAGATCACGCTGTGTCTTCATACCGGCATAGCCGCCTTTGTATTGGCCTTTGACCGGCGGGCCGACGCTCTCGAGTTTCCGAATTGCTTCTTCATCGCCGGCTTCCTTGGCAGCATCGTAGGTGTACTGGTAGCTGAGCAGTTCGTTCTTTTCGCCGTTGACAAACTGACCAAAGCCGACAAAGGCCGCAACGTGTTCCGGATGGGCGTGGATGAGTCTCGTGCCTAAGAGAGAACCCCAGCTGCCGCCGATCACAAAGATCTTTTCCTTACCGAATTCCTTGCAGAGATATTCGACGACTGCTTCTGCATCTTCAACCATCTGTTTGATCGTGAGTGCGCTGTAGTCGACGCCTTTGGTCGAACCGCCGGTACCTCTCTGGTCCCAGGTCGCCAGAATGAAGTGGTCAAGCAGGTCATCGCATTCCGTCATGATGGCATGACGGTTGACGATACCCGGTCCGCCATGTAAGAAAAGAAGAACCGGCAGAGACTTGTCTTTCCCCCGGACATGGATCTTCTGCTCGATACCGTTGACAGGTATCTTTTTCTTGATGTCGATCATTATTTTGCCCCCCTAAATGAATGGATGAAATGTTTCTAACCATTCTTTTAAAAACATTATATATCGGCTTTAGGGTCTTCAAAGATGTGAGGAAAACTCTTTACCGATATTCAATCGATTCAGATTCTGGCGACACCGCTGTCTCTGGCTGCCTGAGAAACGGCAGCAGCGACGGCCTTGCCGACCCTTGGATCAAAGGCTTTAGGAAGAATGTATTCTTCATTCAGTTCTTCGTCACTGACAAGATCAGATAAGGCTTTGGCGGCGGCCAGTTTCATGGCTTCGTTGATATCGCTGGCTCTTACGTCAAAGGTTCCCCGGAAGACACCCGGGAAGGCAAGGACGTTGTTGACCTGGTTAGGATAATCGCTTCTTCCGGTGGCAACGATTCTTGCACCGCCTGCCTTGGCTTCTTCCGGCATGATTTCCGGCGTTGGATTGGCGCAGGCAAAGACGATGGCGTCCTTGTTCATGGAGGCGACCATCTCTTTTGTTAAGGTGTCAGGTGCGGAGACACCGATGAAGATGTCGGCACCTTTGATCACATCTTTCAATAAACCTTTTTTCTTTTCTTTGTTTGTGGAAAGCGCCATCTCTTCCTTGATCCAGTTGAGACCTTCCCTGCCTTCATAGATGGCGCCCTTGCGGTCGCACATCGTGATGTGGCGATAGCCGGCAGACAAAAGGAGTTTGACGATGGAGATGGCGGCTGCGCCGGCTCCTGAAGTGACGATTCTGACGTCTTCCTTTTTCTTGCCGACGATCTTTAAGGCGTTGGTGAGTCCGGCTAAAGTGATGATGGCCGTACCATGCTGGTCATCGTGGAAGATTGGGATGTCACACTTTTCTTTCAGTTTGCGTTCGATCTCAAAGCAGCGCGGTGAAGAAATGTCTTCCAGATTGACGCCGCCGAAAGAGCCGGAGATCAGATAGACGGTATTGACGATCTCATCGACGTCCTTAGAGCGGATGCAAAGCGGAAAGGCGTCCACGTTGCCGAAGGATTTGAAGAGGACACACTTGCCTTCCATACCAAGCACCGCCGTGCCGTCGGTAATGACGGCGCAGAGGTTGTGTCTTCGTGTTAACTCATAGCTTAAGTCGGGATCCTTTTCGATCTCAAGACACGGTTTTGCCACGCCCGGCGTATAGGCCAGGGACAGCGCTTCCTTGGAATCAACGGGAACACGGGAAACAACTTCGATCTTGCCTTTCCATTCCTTATGGCAGGCAAGCGATTCTTTCATGTAATCCATATTAAGCCTCCTCAAACGGGAAGGTATATGGCAAGTGATGTTCATCGCGCAAGGCGATCAGTTCTTTCTGTACGGCTTCATTGACCGGCACTCCTTTATCTTTTCTTTCCAGAGAGACGAGGTATTCTTTTTCGCCGGCCGTATAGATTCGCTCATATCCCGGTGCCTTGGCGGAAGCGCGCAATTGACGGCAAATCTCGCCGGCCGTCTTCTTAAAGACATCCAGACCCATAAAGGCCTCCGGATCGACGACAAAGAAGAAGTGACCGAGATGATACATCTGCGCTTTGCCTTCCGGCGATACGCCGCTCAGGGCCTTCATGAATTCGCCGCCGGCCAATGCAGAAGACAAAATCTCGACGACGGTGGCGTAGCCATAGCCTTTGTAGCCACACATCTCATCGCCCGGTCCGCCACCCAAAGGTGCCAGCGCAGCGCTTCCTTCATTCAGCATCTTCAAGATCGCTTTGGAATCGGTGATCGGCTTGCCGTCGTGGGTGACAACCATGCCTTCCGGTGTGTCTTTGCCTGAGCGGGCATAGAATTCGATCTTTCCTCTTTGGACAATGGATGTCGCGCAATCCAGGCAGAACGGGAATTCCTCATCGGTCGGAAGCGAGAAGGTCAGCGGGTTGGTGCCCAGCATATTTTCCACACCGAAGGTCGGTGCGATCGATGGTCTGGCGTTGGTGCCGGTCACGGCGATCAGCCCCTGCTTGGCGGCCATGTCGGTCCAATATCCGGCAATGCCGTAGTGGGTCGAGTTTCGGATGGCGCCGCCGGCCATGCCACATTCCTTTGCCTTCTGGATCAGTTTTTCCATCATCGCGTGGGCTGCCACCATGCCCATCCCGTCATGGGCGTCCATGACGATTGTGGTCGGTGTTTCTTTGACGATCTCCAATTCTGTTTTCGGAAGCAGCGTCCCTTTGACGATGCGGTCGATATAGATCGGTTTGAAACGGTTGCAGCCATGGCTTTCGATGCCTCTGCGGTCTGATTCCAGAAGCACATCGGCGCAGATCTTTGCGTCTTCTTCCGGTACGCCGTAAGCCTTAAAGACATCAATCATAAAATCGTTCATCAGTTTCCAGGGTACATAAGGTCTGGTTTCCATTTTTTTCCTCCTGATTTTCTTAAAACGATGCCCGCTTTCCTGTGATCATTTTATTGACAGATCACAGAAAAAACGTGCGTTAAAAATATTATCTGTTATGTTTGCTTAATTTCATTATCGCATAGGAAACATTGAATGGCGTTTCATTTCAAACAAGACCGTCAAGGATAAAAGAAAGAAACTGCTTATTAAATTCTTTTTAGATGAAGATGTAAGACAGATCCAAATAAGAACGAGGAGGATATAGTCAGATGAAAATATTAGATGACGAGTTATTGAAGAAAGTCTCCGGCGGCGTTTTACCGGCAGGCTGGGGAAAACAGGTCGACTTTATGATTGCCGAATTTCACAGCCAGGATGCATATGAGCTCAAGGAACTCTCACACGTAGATAAGGATGCGGAAGGCATGATCACCATCGTCAGAAGAACTTATGGCAAAGAAGGCACCAACAAGCTTTCCGAAGAGGATCTCGATCTGATCTGCAACTACATCCGCGAGCATTATTAAACAAAGCAGATTTCAAAAAAACGGGGCTGTCACGATAATTCGTAACAGCCCTTCTTTGGTGCAATGATGCAGATGATCGGACTACTTCTTGTAGTTAGACCACATTCTGTCAGTTGCGTCCGAAAGCATATCGATAGCCTTCGCAACGGATTCCTTGTCCCAGGTCTCTTTCGGACCGCGGAACTGGGTAGTGAAGTCATCGCGGTTATCGAAGATGCCGACCGGCAAATAGTAGGTCTTGCCCCAGGCTTCGACTTTGATGGTGTCCGGTTTGTCGGATGTTTCCTTCATATACACGATGTCATCGCAGCCGTAGTCATAGTACATGACCTTGTCCGGTGTCTTGTGGTTGATGGAGGAGCCCGGATTGTTCGGATCGTAACGCGCTTCGTTCTTCCTTCTGGATTCTTCCGGAGTGACCCAAAGATAGAGGATGGCCGCATTCTTCAAAAGATCCGGTGACATCATCGAATAGGTGTACTGATAACCGAAGGTGTCGGTTAACGGCATGGAGGCACCGTCGTTGCCGCCACGGGAGAATTCGATGATGATGGTCTTGTCAGACATATCTTCGCAATACTGTGACTGCTTCTCATCCAAGAGGGCTCTTGCCTCATCCTCCAGTTCTTCGGCGATCTTCTTGTGGACGTCTTCATCCAGCTGGGCAATCATCGGTTTCATGCCGACAGCGACACAGGCGCGATCGAAGCGGTCAAAGAGGTATTCGGCAGCACTTTTCGGATTGACATAGGCACAATTGGCCATGTCCTGATAGTCTTCACTCAAAAGGATGGATAAGACGCCCCACACTCTGCCGTCATAAGTCGGTGAATCGTCATCCGGATAATAGAGGGTCGGTTTACCCATAGCGGCCAGTTTCTTATCAACCTGACGCATCAGCCATACGTATGGGAAATCGTCCAGCTGCAGGTTCTTGCCGATATGGAATTCGTTCTCCATTTGTTCCGGATTGTTTTCGTTCATGAATTTACGAAGTTCGGATTTGCCGGACGCCGGCAAAGCGTTGAGCAATACGACATTAAAAACTTTCTTGTCCATATGATTCTCCATTTTCTGTCTTTCTTTTGTACCTATATTCTACCATAGCGGGATATCCCCGGCAGATCGAAAAACAGACATTAGCGGAAAGAAAAATGATCTGTTCAGATCGTTTTACCCTGTCTTATTTTAATAGTATGTGATTGTGACGTTTTTCTTGAGCTTTTTGAGCACATTTACAAGTTCATCCACAAGCTTCATCTTTAAGGAAATGCTCAATTGTGTATTGTTCTGGTGGGCCGGGTTGACGGCACAGCCGGAAAAGATGTTGACATCGCTTGCTTCTTCAAACAGAAGCGAGGCGAGTCTGGAAGCGCCATCCGTCTTGTAATACCAGTTGAAGTAATCGTCGTTCTAGGGCTCGATCGAAGTCGGCAAGGATGCGGACTTCCTGGTCTTTGATAACGATCTGATGACGGCGGAGCACGAGGGCTTCAGCC
>ONXX01000111.1 GCA_900321955.1 uncultured Bacillota bacterium
CCTTTTTCCTTAAATACCTTCATCCTGTCCCCCTTGATTGATTCTCTTTTTTCCATCCTCATTTTATCATTTCGATATCTATTCTTAGTGATGCATACACAGAAAACTTTGTTAAGAACGACAAAGTACTTTTTTCTTTCATTCTGATTGAAAAAAGGGGGCTTCTTTTTGCCCCTGGTGTTTTGAATTAAACTCTTGTCTCGACGCAGTCCGTGTAATCGTTGTTGGCGTTGCGGTTCGGATCAAGGCCATTGATCTCCGGAATGAATGCCGAGATCGCCTGGATGGCACAGATCACCGACAGCAGGGAAGCTGTTTTTTCATACTTTCCTAAGTTGATGGCCTTATCATCGTTTCTCTCTTCCTGGCCGTTGAGCACAAGGACCGAGATCTTTTTTGATTCGAGATAATCCTTGGTCTTTGTGACGAGTTCACTGTCTGCGCCGGCATCGATCAAAATGACGTTGCAGCCTTCGTTCAGCGATCTGTGCATGCCGTGAGAGAATTCCTCGATGTCATTGAACATCGTCGGGATGCACATAGTCTCCATGACTTTAAGCTGTCCTTCCATTGCCGAGGCAAAGTTCATGCCGTTGCCCACGACATAGAGGTTTTTCATGCCTACGCCGTACTTATGATCTTCGCACCATTTTACGGTCGCATTTCGCACATCGTCGAGGTGATCGATCTCTTCCTTCAGCTGCGCATAATACTCTTCTTTATTGATGTCTTTTCCGCTTTCGATCGCCAGCATCATCAATAGGACCAGCGTGGAAGAATAGCCCTTTGTCTTGGCGTTGGAATCTTCCTCTCCGCAGTGCAGATAGAGACAGACATCGGAGAGCTTGTCGATCGGTGAACCTTCGACATTGGTGATGCCTAAGATACGGAAACCGTCGTTTTTGGCCTGCTCAAGCGCTTCGAGCACGCCTCTGGAAGTACCGGTCTGTGAGATGCCCAGGACCCAGGTGTCTTCCTTGTCTTCTTCCTTTATGGAAAGAGCGTTGAAACGGAAATTGGATGGTGTATAGACATAGGTCCTGACACCGGATAATTCGGTAATGAATGGTGCGATCGACATTGCCGCATTGTAAGAACTGCCATGGGCAACACAATACAGCGCCTTCATGCGATCGATCTTATGGATCTTTTCTTTTTCCGTTTCGTTTGTGATCAGGGCATTGAGAAGCGTCTTCTCTTCGCCCATATATTTCCACATGATACTTTCGTACATCATTCACCTCCTGTTTGAATAATTTTCAGAAATCGTCGTCATCGTCTGCCGGCTTTTTAAAGACACCGACAGCTTCCTTGCCGACCGTTACGGCTTCTTCCGCCACCTGATGTGCACTGATGCCGGATTCGCGTTTGAACATCGCGTCCATCAGCATCCCCAGATTGGTCCCGTAGACGACGGCGATCTTATCGTTGTTCAAAGCTTCCATGACGGCCGTATTGAACGGTGAACCGCTTAAAAGATCACAGAAGATGACGATGCCTTCGCAATCTTTCAGCTGCTCGATGGCTTCGTGCATATGCGCTTCGATCTGTGTCTTGCCATCCCCTTCCGGGAAATCGACGGCGATGTAATTCTCCTGCTTGCCCATGATGAGCTCCAAGGCTGCCGTAATACCTGTGCCAAAGCGGCCATGGCCACTGACGATATAACCTAACATTGTTCTATGATCCTTTCTGCCTCTTTGAGATCCCAAGCGATATAGTCGGCTTTCCTGTTATCGAACTGTAATACCGGGTCTTCGATCGCGATCACCTTCAGACCTGCCCGTTTGGCAGCTTCGATCCCATAACCCGAATCTTCGATCACGATGATCTCCTCCTTCTTCAAACCGAGCTTTTGAATGCTGGTCAGATAGATCTCGGGATCGGGCTTCGTCTTTAGAAACTGTTCTCCAGAGATGACCAGGGAAAAGAAATCTTTGATGTCGCATTGGCTTAAGACCGTATCGATATTGGAAAGAGTCGATGAGGAAGCCAGGGCAATGGCGATCCCTTTATCTTTGAGGTGTTTCAGTATTTCCGTCACATAAAATTTGCGTATGGAAAGATAATCCACCGGACGTGTTACAAAATAGGCTGTTCGGATCTCTTCCGCTTTTTCAGCAGAGATACCTGCCTTTTCAGCGAACAGATCGATCTCCACATGGTGGGCTGATCCCGCCAGGAAATAGAGATCTTCGATCTTCATGTCGATTTTTTCCCGGTCATAGAGATCCTTCCATATACGTATGTATTCCATCTCGGAATCGATCAGGACACCGTCCATGTCGAAAATGACGGCTTTGATACTCATTCCTGATAATGTGCCAGCGGGATCTCGAACGGATTGATCGCCGTATCGATGCCGATGTCCTTTGCGCCTTTTGCCGCAACGAACTGGAACGGTACAGTGTACATGATCGGGGCAAGATACTTGTCCGCTTTGACGCTGAAGACAAGATCTCTTCCATCGCTTTCCGCGAGGTCCTTACAGGTGATGATATGGACACGGTCACTGTAGTTCTTGAAGGCTTTATTGAACTTCAGCATCTGTTTAAATTCCACTTCGTCGGAACCGATCATAAAGATGCTTTGTTTTTTGTTTAAAGCCATCGTCGGACCATGCGAGTATTCGACGATCTCATAGGAGATCGAAGGCACTCTCAACATCTCACCGATCTTTAACTGTGCTTCCAAGGCAGAGCCGTAATCGACGCCATAGCCTAAGATGTAGATACGATCAGAATTAACGATCGTCGTTTTATTCGTGTCGTACCAGTCTTCGGATTCTTTCATCACGGTGTCAAAGTTTGCGATAAATGATTCACATTCTTTGATCTTTGTTTCGTAATCACTATCACTGAGCTTTCCTTTTGCCTTGGCAGCTTCCAGTGCCCAGAGATATACACTTAACAAAGAGACGGTATAGCCCTTAGTCTCCGGCGGCGTGAGTTCATCGCCTACCAGCAGATGGCAGACCGTATCGACATGTTTTGTGATCTCGCTCTGTAAGTTGCCGGTGATCGCAAGTGTGGGATAGCCGTTGGATTTTGCGTATTCCATGAGTTCGCAGGTCGATACCGAAGTACCGGATTGCGAGATGCCGACAAACAAGACTTCTTCCTTTTTCAGGATGTCGTTCCAGTCTGCCTTTTCGTAGTTCATGAATACCGTCGGGTATTGTGCTTCCGCGCCAATACCCGCGATATGTTTGAAATAGTAAGAACCGATCACACTGACGTTAAAGGAGGTCCCGGAACCGAAGAAGATGATCTTCTTTATCGGATTGTTAGAAAGTACGTCAACGAAGGGTCTTACGAATTTCTCTCTGTTTTCGAAAACATATTTCAGCCTTTCCGGCTGCTCGGCCATATTGCCGAGTACCGTTGTATTGTCAGCCATCTTATGCCTTCCTGATATCTTCGATGATGTCTTCCCTTGCCTCTGTCGGGATCATCTGGGAGATGATCTTTACACCGTTGTCGGCAAGCTTGATGAAGGCTTCCTTTTCCTTGTCCGTGACGAACAGGGTCTTGCGGATCTGTTTGGAATCCGGCTTGGAAGCCATGTTTCCGACGGTGATCTCGTTGAACTTATAGCCCTTTTCGTACATCTCCAGCAAAGGAAGCGGTGAGTTGCATAAGATCATGACGCGGATACCCTCGTCGATCTTCCGATTGAACTTATCGACTGCGGAGTCGACAGAAAAGATCGAAAGCTTGCATTTGTCAGGACAGCCGAATTTCAGGACTGTCTTTCTCTGTTCGTCGTTGACGATCTCATTGTCGACAATGACGATCCTTTGTAAGTTATGATGCGGGATCCAGAAGCCGCATACCTGGCCATGGATCAGTCTGTCATCGATACGGATATCACAGATCATAATTTCCTCCTATGCAATGATGCCTAACGTACCTAAGATGAAGGCGATAACGATGATGCCGACCGTGATCTTCATCGTGGAGACTTTGTTCTTCAACAGACGAAGGACGATCAATACTGCAGCAAGCGAGAGCACCTGCGGGCAGAGCTGGTCGAGGTATTCCTGAATGATGATCTCGTTGCCGGCGATGTTGAGCACGAGCGGTGAAGAGATGCCGATCCAGGAAGCGGTCAGACAGCCGACGGATGCCATACCGACGATACCTGCGCAATAAGTGAACAGGTTCATCTTGCCGGAGCTGGTGAGTTCATCAAGGAAGCCGGCACCCTGTCCATAACCGATCCTCAAACCATAGTATCTGGTCAGAAAGTTCGGGATGTTGAAGACCAGTAACAACACGATTGGACCGAGGATATTTCCCTGCAGTGCGAAGGATGCGCCAAGGGAGCAGGCCAGTACACGGAAGATACCCCAGAAGAAGGTATCACCGATGCCGGATAACGGACCCATCAAAGAGACCTTCAAGGCGTTGATCGTACCCTTGTCGAAGGAAGGGTCTTCCTTTGCCTGTTCTTCCATCGCGACAGTCAGACCCATAACGAACGGGGACGGTGCAACGGTCATGTT
>ONXX01000193.1 GCA_900321955.1 uncultured Bacillota bacterium
TTCTTTACATCGATGTCCTTGTTTCGCAAGAGCTCCTGACAGATTCTGAAGTTGCGCTCCAGGCAATCCTTGGAGCCATCTTTGGCCTCAACCGGGATCGTCTGATTAAAGCCGCCGATGATCTTTAAATCCTTCATATGGATCAAAGAAAAGACGCTTGTCAGATCCCCTTCATAAGAAATCCTTGGTGATCCCAACAAGAGGACCTGGCCGTATTTACCGCAGGCCTTGAGACACTCCACGATGACCTCCGATAAGCCGCTGGCGTCCACCGCAATATCCACACCTTCCTTGTTGGTAAACAGATCGATGGCGCTCAAGGCACTTTCATGGGCCGTATGTTTTAAACCCATTTCTCCGGCCAAAGCACAGCGGTGTTCCATCGGATCGATGCCGATGACTTCGCAACCTGCCTTCTGATACATCAAGGCACACAGAATGCCGATATTGCCCAAGCCAAAGACGGCAACCCGATCACCCAGTTTAATATTTGTAAGATTGACACCCTGCAGGGCAACAAACATCAGATTGATGAAGGTCGCTTCCAAAGGATCGATGTCCTCATCCAGTTTCATGATCAAAGGACCCTGGACGCTGTTAGAAGTCTTCCAGCGAACCAGTGAGGCGTGCGGGGCATTGAAAAAGACGCGGTCGCCGATCTTTGCCTTGATGCCTGCGCCCTTTTTTAAGATCCTGCCGACACCGCAATAACCCGGCCTTACCGGATAGGAAAAACCCTTCTTTAAGGCATAGGCCCGCGATAATTCCGTGCCCGCTGAAATCAAAGAATATTCGCACTGTATCAAAGCTTCATCAAAGGATAATTTATTGCCACTGATTTCTTCCTTGTTCAGATGCGATTCACCAATCCCTGTCAGTTCTACAAAATAGCTTTCCATAGTTGCTCCTTCACTCAAGAAAACCGAAATGGACCAGGGCCTTGTATAAACCATCCTCCTCGATCCGATCTGTCACATAGTCCGCCGCATAACGGCACTCCTTCGCTCCATTGCCCATGGCAATGCCAAGTCCTGCCAGCTGCAGCATCTCGATATCATTGCCACCGTCGCCGAAGGCGCAGATCTCTTCCGGCTTGATGCCAAAGGACTTAGCTACTTCCAGCATCGCTTCACCTTTGTTTTTATGAGGCG
The DNA here is from genome assembly GCA_900321955.1 of uncultured Bacillota bacterium. The sequence continues at coordinate 1,152 of ONXX01000193.1, forward strand.
GCGAGATCTCGCCGGCAAACGCCAGACGGTCACATTCACAACCCTTCGCAAGTTCAATGATTTTTTCTCTCAAATCCCCTACCGCATAATAGAGAAGCTGTATGACTCTTTCCCCTTCATACTTCTTGACTGCCGGGATGATGCCGTAGAGCCTGTCAAAAAGGGCTGCCCTTTCTTTGTCGTCGACAGAGAGATAGCCTTTGCCATCATCCGTACAATAGCGGTAACGTACCTCGTTCTCATCAAAGAATGCGATGATCTGCTTGGCGATCGCATCATCGATATAGCTGACTTCCACGCCATCCTTCTTCACGATATAGGCACCATTGAGTAAGATCAGCACATCCATCAGATTTAGGATATGCTGCGGGATATTGTAAAGTTCTTCATAGGAACGGGAGGTGTTCATTGCCAGGACATAGCCTTTTTCTTTCAATGACTCTAAGGCAGTGATCGTTGATTCATGAAACTTGTGATTCCCGTGATCGAGCAGTGTGGAATCGTTGTCAAAACAAAACATCTTCATCTCATAATGATCTTCCTCGATCAGTCCGAGATCGACAAAGGCATCGTATAAACCGCCTTCTTCGATCGATTTCCTGCAGATATAATCGGCAGCAGCCTTTGTATTCTCTTTGGCATCGGATACGGCAATACCGATCCCCGCCATTTCCAACATCACATCATCGTTGCTGCCATCTCCGCACGCGCAGACTTCATCCGTCGTAAAGGAAAAGACCTGGCAGAACTTCAATAAGCCAAAACTCTTATCGACCAGCGGCGCACAGATATTGCCAGAGGTTCCCCAGCTTGAGATCAAAGCTCCCTCATCGATCGCTGCGATCTCAGGCACTTCTTCCTCTTTGGCGTGGTAATAGAAAAGATTGGTGACTTCCTCATCCTCGTAGGGCTTGAATTTGACATTGCCTGAGGCATAGGAGAGCCAGTGTCCGTTATTGACTTCATCCAGATCTCCCCAGTAATAGACATCGCCGTTGATATCGGCGTAGTGATAGGAGATATCATGTTGTTCAAAATAGTTCGTGTAAGCTTTCGCCTTGTTTACGTCGATCGTATAGCTTTTGAAATAATCGCCCTCCACGATCGTTGTTGCCCCGGTGCCGACGATCTTGCAGTCAAAACGGTCCAGGAAATCCCTTGGAAATCTGCCCATCTCTGCCGCGATGCGGGAGGTGCAGACGCCGAGTTTATAGCCCTTTTCCTTGAGCTTATCAAGCGCCTTCAATGTCTGCTTTGGCACCTGATCGGTCTCATGGGAGAATAATGTGTCATCAATATCGAATAATATGCCCTTGATCATACTTAAATCTTAACATACGGTATAATATTGATATGATAAACAATATTACAATCGAGATCTGCATCGGCAATATCGACGATGCGATC
>ONXX01000082.1 GCA_900321955.1 uncultured Bacillota bacterium
GCGCTCAGGGTGATTGAAGATCTTATCCGGCGTACCCTCTTCCCAGATGACGCCTTTGTTCATGAAGACGATGCGGTTGGAAACTTCTTTGGCAAAAGCCATTTCATGAGTGACGATGATCATCGTCATGCCGTCTTTTGCCAGTTTCTGAATGACATCCAGGACATCGCCGATGGTCTCGGGATCCAGTGCTGACGTCGGTTCATCAAAGAGTAGGACTTCCGGTGTCATGCATAAGGCTCTGGCGATTGCCACACGCTGCTGCTGGCCGCCGGAGATCTGTCTTGGTCTGGCGTTGATGTATTTGTCCATGCCGACCTTACCAAGATATTCCAATGCCGTCTTTTCCGCTTCTTGGGCGCTTTTGCCTAAGACCACTTCCTGAGGGACCTTGCAGTTTTCCAAGACATTCAGATTCTTGAATAGATTAAAGGATTGGAAGACCATCGTCACCTTGGAACGGTATTTCGACAAATCAAAATCGGCATCCTGAATATTCTTGCCGTGAAAAAGGATCTGGCCCGAATCAGGAGCTCCCAACAGGTTGATGCAGCGAAGGAACGTCGATTTTCCGGAACCGGAAGCGCCGATGATCGAAACGATCTCACCCTTTTCAATCGAAAAGTTGATGTCCTGAATGACTGTGTGATCGCCGAAGCTCTTCTTCAGATTTTTGATCTCAAGTATCTTACTGTTCATCACCATTCACCTGCGATATCGTCTGGGAAGGAACGATGAGGAAATCCTCGTTGCCTTCCAAAACCTTTTCAAATTTACGTAATATGTTCGTAACGATCAGAGTAATGCAAAGATAAATGACCGAAACGACCAGATAAGACTGGAAGATCATGTATTTCTTTCTGCCGATCAGACCGCCGTTGAAGAACAGTTCGGTCGCACCGATGACATTCAAAACAGAAGAGTCTTTGATGTTGTTCAAAAGCTCATTGCTGGTTGAAGGCAGAATATTCCGAATGACCTGCGGAATAATGATGCGGGTCATGGTCTGCGTGTGGTTCATGCCGATCGCGCTGGCAGCTTCAAACTGTCCCTTATCAATGGAGATGATGCCGCCTCTGACGATCTCGGTCATGTAGGCACCGGTATTGATCGAAATGATCATGATCGCCGACAGCGTCAGATCCAATGTCTTGCCGCCGGTCGCAAAGGCATAGCCCCAGTAGATGACCATGGACTGGACCATCATCGGGGTGCCTCTGAAGACTTCGACGTAGCAATAGATCAAAGCGTTGACGATCTTCTGTATGACGCGCAGGACAGGATTCTTTGATTCCGGTGCCGTGCGGATAATACCCGTGCAAAGACCGATCAGGATGCCGATCGCAGTACCTGAAAAAGAGAACAGCAGAGTATTCAGTGTTCCCTTAATGAAATATTCTTTGTATTCGGTTAAAAGAAATAATGCGTCCTTTAACATGTTTTACAGTTTAAATCTTATTTCTTGTATAAAACAACGTAGTTAACATCGTAGTAGGAAGCAGTAAAGTCATAGTTGACCTTTCTGTCTTCTCTCGGAGACATGTTACCGATGACACAGTCGATCGTGCCGGAATCAAGAGCAGGAAGTAATGAATCCCAGTCTAAAGCGTAGACCTGTAATTCCATACCGAGCTTGTTGGCAACATATCTGGCAACCTGAACATCTAAGCCATTGCAAGGCTGACCGGCACCTTCACCGGAAGCGATGATCTCGGAACCAAAGGAAGCACCGTCGACATCTGTCCAGTTGAACGGTTCGGAAGCACATTCCATACCGACCTTGAGGACACCGTTGGTTGTGCTTGGAGCTTCAGCAGTTAAGCAGAAACCATCGATTGTTTCGCCCTGGTTGACCTTTAAGACTTCTTCCATCAGCTGGTAGTAAGTATCCATGCTGACAGCAGAGATGATCTCATCAACGGTATTTCTTAATTCGTTGCCCTTCTTGAAAGCAGCAGCGTTGGCGTAGTCAGCTTCAGCGACGGTGAAACCGTTATCGTTGTTCTTGAGCGGAACATAAGCGAAATCGCTGTCCTTAGCGCAATAAGAGATGGCAGCCGGTTCATCCATAATGGCACCGTCAACAACGCCGGATTTGACAGCAGTTGCTTCCATATCGAAGTCACCGTAGAAAGAGTATTCAACGCCTTCGATCTGCTTAGCCAGATCTTCGTGAAGGTCTGTCTGAATGGCAATCTTGGTACCCTTTAAATCAGCAACACTCTTGGCTTCTGCCATGTTGACAGCTGCTGCAGGCTCTTCTGCCGGTGCAGCCGGAGTAGGTTCACTGGCCGGAGCACAGCCGCATAATACTAATAAACTAAGTAAGACTAAAAATAATTTTTTCATTTTTGTTTCCTCCCAATAAGAAACTAATAAAAATTTTATCAGAATTTTCTGCAAAAATAAATGCAGTCTCAGCGGGGACTGCATATAGAACGTCTTTTTGAGAAATAATCCTCATCCATAATCAGATACGAAATCTTGATCGTATTCTGCACATTGGCATTGGTTCTGCTGACGAAAGCATCAGAGACCGCTGCACTTGGATCATTCGGAATAAACTTCTCAGTGGTCGCATCATAGTAGCCGTCCCGGCAGATCCAGTTGCCGTTGGCCAGAATGATGATATTGTCGCCATTGAAGGCATCGGTGCCCATAAACAGACGCGGATCATAATTCAGATTGAACAGATTGGCAATGGTCGGCGCATGATCCAAAGTCGAACAGTAGTTCTCATTGATCTCCGGTTCGATGGTGCGGTTATAGATGATGAACGGCGAACGATAGATGCCGTTTTCACCAAAACGCAGCGGATCGATGTGACGGGTCGCTTCCATGACCTGGTCATAATCCATCCAATACGGACGATGGTCCGGATAGATGCAGATGACGGTATTATCCGCCTTGCCGCTGGATTCCAGATATTCCAGAAGGACTTTCAGTCCGGCATCAAAATCCATGCATTTGGACATGTAGCGCTTGAATTCGATCGTCCACTCCGGATGGACTTCATTGATCTGATCAATATAGTAATCGCCCCAATACGATGATTCATCATACGGGAAATGCATGACCGAAGTGATGATGTCGCAGAAGAATTTGCCGTTTGTCTCATCCATGTGCTTGATCGCCTGTTCGATCAGCATCTTATCGGACTGCCAGCCGTTGGTATGCGGGATGCTGGTATCCTTCCAGATATCGTCAATATCGTAATAGTTGTCAAAGCCGATGGCCGGCAGGATGGATCTTCTCTCATAGAATTCATCGCGCCAGTTGTGCAAGGCAAAGGTTGAATACCCCTTGTTTTTAAACATATAAGGCAAGGCTTCGTAGTAGCTGATGCCGGCAATGTAGTTCGGTGTACATACGTTCACGTATGGGAAGATGGACAGATAGGATACCAGTTCCGATTCACCCGTTGCACAGGAATATAAAGGCGTATAGTGATTGGAGAAATGGATGCCCTCTGAATACATCTTGTATAAAGTCGGCGTCAGATCTTTATCGATCGCCAGATAATCCATGGCTTCGACCATGAAATAGATGAAATTGTAGTCTTCGAAGATGCCGGTCTTCTCATTGGCCTGGGTGATCTGACGGTTCATCAGATACTTGTCGATCGTCTGCATGTTGGCATTGACTTCTTCTTTCGCGATGTTTTTCCATTCGCCGTCGTTGATCTCACGCTTGACGCTCTGATTGACAGTTGTCTGTTCTTCAACCTGTTCTTCTTCGATTATTTCGATGGTATCCGGAGCTTTATAAACCAAAGCGCTCAGATCTCTGAAAAAGAAGTGTTCGATGCCGTACTTGTCGATGATGACCGTCTTGTTGGAGAACGTGTCATAGGTCTTTAAGATCGAGTTGACACCCGAGCCAAGATCCATAGTCGGGATCAGCAGCAGGAACGATAAAATACAGAAGATCGCCGGCAGCTGGAAAGGTCCCTTGTCATTGAAGTGTACATACTTGTGCAAAAGAATGTAGACGATCAACGGCAGGAAGCAGAAATAATACGGCAGCTTCGCCGCTGTCAGGAAGATCACAGCGTATTGAGCAATACGAAGTGCGCCGTCCCCTACCGTGCCAAACGAGTAGAAATCGCCCATGAAGTTCTTGAAGATCAGCTCGACAAAGCTGTAGGCGCAGAACCAGATCATGACGATCAGTCCGACGATGAAATACACTTTCCTGGAAGAAAAGCGGGTCGTGATCAGGCTGATGAAGAACGATAAGAACGATACAAATAAAAAGATCCTCAATACTGTAAAAAACTCCAGAGACTTAAACTGGACCAGATGAAAGATCAGCTCCAGCAGAAGCATCGGAATAAACAGATAGAGGAATCGTAAATCAAATTTAATTTTTTTCATTTTGCGTGCGGATGTGCTGAATCGACTGCCTTCTTTAAGCGGTCATAGGTCAGATGGGTGTAGAGCTGCGTCGTCGAAAGGTTCTCGTGGCCAAGCAGTTCCTGCACGGTTCTAAGGTCTGCCCCATTGTCCAGAAGGTGGGTCGCAAAGGAGTGTCTGAGCATGTGCGGATGCACGTCCATCGACAATCCAGCTTTTATTCTAGCATCTTCCAGTAAAAGTTGAACACTTCTTGGCGAGATTTTTCCATGCCGCATACTGACAAAAAAATAAGGAAAATCATCGTAAGCGTTCTCATTTCTGAATGTCTTCAGATACAGATCAAAAAGTTCGTCCAGACGCGGATAATACGGAACCATTCTTTCCTTGTTGCCCTTTCCGATCACCCGAATGATCCCGGAGCGGCGATCGATCTGATCCATCCTGAGATCGCAACATTCCGAGATACGAAGACCGCAGGCATAGATGGTTTCCAGAATGCAGCGGTTTCTGATTTCCAGAGGATCATCCAGATCAAAGACATTCAGCAGCTGTTCCACCTGATCCAGGGTGAGGACATCCGGCAGATGCTTTTCAACATGGACCTTGCGAAACTGCAGGAAAGGATTTTCATCGCAGACATGACGTTCATTCAGGAAACGGTAAAACGAACGAAGCGCGCTCAGGTTTCTGGCATAGGTCGCATTGGAGATCTTGCTTCGGGTGATCTTGCCCGAACGAAGCAGACCGACATAATCAAAAACATCTTCCTTGCTTACTTTTTTTAAGGAAGTGATGTCATGATCTGTCAGATAAGTGATGAATCTGTCGATATCGCGGTAATAGGAATCGGCCGTCATATCCGAACCGGTCCGTTTATCGTACATGTAGCTGATGAATTCATCCAGCAGCTTATACATTTTCTGCGTATTCTTTGACTTTTGCGAGCGCATGTTCTACATATACCTTTTTCTTTTCTGCCTTAGGACCGCTGTAATCGTAGCGGAAGATACCGAAGTTGGCATTCATCGGTTCCAGTTTTTTGATGCCGGCATCAGAGATGTAGTTGACCATTGCCCCCATCATCGTATCGGCCCCCAGTTCATAGCGGACGCCGCCATTTAATTCCTGCGAAAGGCAAAGCGCACTGTACAGACCGGAAGCAGCCGATTCAACATAGCCTTCCACGCCGGAGATCTGACCGGCAATGTAGATGTTGGGGTGTTCGATAAACTGATAACGGTTATTGATGATGTTGGGCGAGTTGATATAGGTGTTGCGGTGCATGACGCCATAGCGGACGATATGGACATTGGCAAGAGCCGGAATGGTCTTTAAGACTGCTTCTTGCGAGCCAAAGGTCAGATGGGTCTGGAAACCGACGACATTATATAAGGTATCGATGGCATTGTCTTTTCTTAACTGCACGACAGCGTAAGGACGAACACCGTTATGTTCCAGACCGACAGGTTTCATCGGACCAAACAGCAAGGTCTTATAGCCCCTTCTGGCCATCTCTTCAAACGGCATGCATCCTTCGAAGTAT
>ONXX01000014.1 GCA_900321955.1 uncultured Bacillota bacterium
CATCACGATCAATGATGATGCCTATAAAAACTAGGGAGAAACTATGAATTTTATCAATAGAGCTTTCAAGAATGTCACGAGAAGGCCGTCAAAGTCGATCCTTCTGACACTGACATTCTTTCTGATCGGCAATCTGGTCATTATCGGTCTGGGCGTTTCCTCTGCTTCGGAGTCCGCCAAGACTCTGACCCGCCAGAAGATGCGGGCGGTCGTGACGTATGCCGTTGACTACAATAAGGTCTATCAGTATGTGGAGACGCTGACCGATCAGGATGAGATCGAAGATTTTTACCGCAATTATCCGCGTGTCAAGGTCGCCGATGTGGCTGAATTCCTGGCGGATCCCCGCGTAAGGATGGCCAACTCGATCTCCAACAACATGTGGTATACCGATTCCGAGAATTCCGTCGATTTTGTTCATCTGAACAACAGCCGTGAACAGAATATGGAAGAAAACGGCGGTCAGACCTGTTATTATGATGATACGGGTGCGATGATCTGTGAAACTTATAAGGAGCCGGTCTTCTTCATCAAGTCCAATATGTATCCGGGCATGATCGAATTTGAAGACGGTGATTATCGGATCACTTCCGGTCGTTTCTATAATCAGAAGGAGATCGATGAGGCAGCTTTTGTCTGCCTGATCTCGGAGAATCTGGCGCAGACCAACGGGCTGGGTGTAGGCGACATCTTACATCTGGCAACCGGTTTTCTTAACAATTATCAGAAAAGAAGCGGCATCACTGAGGAAGACCTCAATGCGGATTTCGAGATCATCGGTATCTTCGCCCACAATTCACCTTTAACGCCGGACATGTCCAATTACGACTATGCCTCTCCGTATGAGAATCCTGACAACATGATTTTCATGCCTTCCACTTCGGCCTATGCGGCGCAGATGCCGATCAACCAGAAAAACTTTGATTACTATGCCTCGCAGAATCCGGATGATGAATTCTACGCCAATCCGGACAACCGTCCGAGCATGGAAAACATGGAACGGAATATGGCCATCGAGAACGTCACACTGCTGCTGGATGACCCTTTGCATGTCGAAGACTTTGTCGAAGACTATCAGAAGTCACTGTCACAGTTTACTTCTCTGGATGCCAACAACGAAGAATTCAAGCGTCTGGCCAAACCGCTGGATACTTTGAGCATGTATGCCAACTTCATCGTCTGGCTGGTGGTCATCAATGCGATCGTCATCATTTCCCTGGTCACCGCTTTGACGCTGAAGACCAGAGAGTATGAGATCGGTGTTCTTTTATCGATCGGTGCTTCGAAATTAAAAGTTATCCTGCAGTTCTTCATTGAGCTGGCGATCGTTGCGGTGCTTGGATTTACCTTATCGGTCATTTCCGGTTCTTTGATCGCCAAGCGGATCGGCAATACGGTCCTGGAAGCCCAGATCGCATCCAGTGACGTCAGCGAGGAAGAGGAAATCTTTACCGGCAATTATCTGGATCCGTGGAATACGGATTACACGACGGAGATCTCTTTGGACGATCTGATCTCGGAATATGAAGTGAAGATCTCGCCTTTGATCATTGCGGAGATCTTTGTATTGGGTCTTGGCATCGTTATGATCTCGGTCATCATTCCGTCTTTCATGATCATGCGCTACAATCCGAAGAAGATCCTGATGAATACGAACTAGGAGAGACTTATGTCAGATATATTACGACTTGAAAATATCAATTATTCTTATATCGACGGCGGATACGAAAGACAGATCCTGAAAGATCTTTCCTACAGTTTCGAACAGGGACGTTTCTATACGATCCTGGGTCCTTCCGGTTCGGGCAAGACGACCCTTCTTTCGATCATTGCCGGATTGGATACGCCAAACAGCGGCGAGATCTATTTCAAAGACAAAAACATCAAGGAGATCGGTCTTCACAAATACAGAAGAAACGAGATCTCCATCGTCTTTCAGCAGTACAATCTGATCTCCTATCTGACGGCAGTGGAAAATGTCTTGCTGGCAATGTCGGAGACCGACAATAAGCTGCCGAAAGACAGAAAGAATGTCGCCTATAATCTGCTGGAACGTTTCGGTATCGTCTCTTCCAAGGCGGATCGAATGGTAGGCCAGCTCTCCGGTGGTGAGCAGCAGCGTGTGGCGATCGCCAGATCCCTTGCCAGCAATGTCGATCTGATCTTCGCCGACGAGCCGACCGGCAACCTGGATACGGCTACGGAAAAAGAGATCATTTCCATCTTCAAGGAACTGTCCCATGAATTCGGCAAGACGATCATCGTGGTTACCCACTCCGATACCGTCTCGGCGATGTCCGACCAGAGAGTTTTATTAAAGGACGGCAAACTGAATCAGCTGTGATTTCAAATAAGAGAGAGGATTTTCCTCTCTTTTCTGTATAATTGAGTAAAAAGGAGACTAACCCTATGGTCCGTATCTACAAAGGCAACATCATCTCTTCCGCATCCTATGAGGAATTAAAGGTCCTTCCCGATGCCTATATCGTGGTCAGGGACGGTTTCATTGAAGAAGTTTCGGAAGCCTTGCCTGAAAAGTATAAAGATGAAGCAGTCGTCGACTATGGAAAACGGCTGATCATTCCGGCTTTCAGTGATCTGCATATGCATGCCCCGCAATACACCCAGCGCGGTATCGGCATGGATTGCCTGTTGTTTGACTGGCTCAACGAATACACCTTCCCTCAGGAATCCAACTATAAGGATCAAGGCTATGCCAAAAGTGTCTATGCCAGACTGGTGAGAGAATTCTTACGGCAGGGCAGCTTCCATCTGTCCTTATTTACGACGCTTCATTACGATGCCTGTGATATTTTATTTAAGATGCTGGACAAGGCAGGTCTTTATGCCTATACGGGTCTGGTCAATATGGATCAGAATTCGCCGGACTACTATGTCGATGATACGGATGCTTCCTTAGCCAAAACGGAACGCTTTATCAGGGAACATCAGTACAGCGAAAGGGTAAAACCGATCCTGACGCCGCGTTTTGCGCCCAGACTCACCTGGCGGAATCCAGAGCAGAGGCAGCCTGGGCGAAAGAGCTTTTTCCGGAATTTGGTTCGGATGGCCAGATCTATGAAAGCTGCGGGCTCTTGCAAGGCAAGGGTCCCAAGATCTTTGCCCATGTCATCTTCCCAAGTGAAGTCGAGGAAAGGATCTTAAAGGAATATGACGGTATTTCCGTCCACTGTCCGGATGCGACTTCCAACATCACGGCCGGAATCATGCCGGCTTCGGCCATGCATGAAAAGGGCCTGAAGATCGCCTTAGGGTCCGATGTGGGCGGCGGTCATTTCTTAGGCATCTACCGTCAGGTGGCCAGAGCTGCCCAGATCTCCAAGATGAAGGAATTCTATGAAGAAGACTACCGGCGGATCAAACTGGCCAATGCCTTCTATATGGCGACGGTGACCGGCGGTTCGATCTTCGATCGGGTCGGCAAACTCGAAAAGGGCTATCGTTTCAATGCCTTAATCATCGACAACATGCTGGATGAAGAATATGTGACTTCGTTGCAGGATGCCCTGGAGCGCTTCTGCTACATCGGCGACGAGCGAAACATCTTTGAACGTTATATCGACGGCGTCAAGGTCGATCCGGAAGCGGTCTATCAGAAACTGATCAACATGTAAAACATTAAAAAGCCCGATCTGCTTCAGATCGGGCTTTTCTTATGGAATCTTCTATTATTCTTTAGGTTCTTCTTCGACCGGGCTCTCAACCGGAGCTTCTGTCGGAGTTTCTGCAGGTGTTTCTTTTGGTTCCAAGGCTTTCTTAAGGTTTTCGACACCCTTTTCAGCGACTTTGATGGTCGTTGTTCTGGCCTTGTTGATGACTTCCTTGACTTCCGGCTTGTTGAAGTAATCATTTACTTTAGCGGAAATATCGCTTAAGAAGTCAGCTGTTTTCTTGTAAGCATCGGATTCTTTCAGCTTGTCGAATTCAGCCATGATGTCTTCACCGAGCTTGTCAAGTCTGTTGTCCTTGTTTGCTTTCTGGGTGAGTTCGTTGACTTTTCCTTTTGTGAAATCAACAGCTTCCATTGATTTAGCTTTTACTTTATCAAGGAATTCATCAAGTTTGTCATCTTCCTGAACATCATTGATAATGCTTCTGACCTTCTCTATAGAAGACTTAATAGCTTCTTCCGTCTTTTCAACAAGAGCTTTAGCTTTTTCTTTTCCGGCGTCATCTAACTGATCGGCTTTGTCAGCGAGATCGTTTTCAAGTTCTTCAACCTGAGATTCCATTTCTTTTACAGTATCCTCAAATTTAGTCATATCAGAATACCTCCTTTAAATCTATTATATAAAAAAACGCAAAAACAATACCAAGTTTTAAAGAAAATTAGCACTCCTTTGCCAATGATATAAATGCTATAATTATTGTATTATGAGAAGAAGAGGCGGAATAGGTATTTTTGGATTCATCATCATGATGACTTTACTGGACATGTTCTTTGAGAGCGGCGGTTTGATCATATTCGGACTGGTCATTCCGGGCATCGTGACGGCGTTTGTGTTCTACGCGCTGTTCAAGTTTGTCAGGTTCCTTTTTGGTGAAGATGACAGACGAAGAACATCGTACCGCAGAAGCTCCAATGTCTACAGAGACAAGTCCTCCAGTTATGTAAAGAATTCCAGAAACGCCCAGATTGATAAAGTACTATCCGAATACTTCAGGAACAATGTATCCCTGATCCTTTTTGATGATGTTTCGATTTCTGCCCAGAGCGGCAAGTATACGACAGTCGACAATCTCTACATCTCCTATAAGGGTGAAAAGATCTGTCAGCTGAAGGAATTCCGTGCCTATTATCCGGAAGCCTATAATAAGGTCATTTCTGCTTTGGCTGAACTGGCCAGACAGGGCGGCAGCGTAAAGAAGCAGGAAGAGGAAGAAAAGAAGAAACCGCAGGCGGAAAAGAAGAAGGAGAAGTTCTCGGATGCCGAGATGTTCATCGATCAGATCAATGAACTCAACTCCAACCTTTCCAATGAGGAAGTCACCAACGGCTTATACCAGACCTGTGAACTGCTCAAACAGATCGATCTGGTCGACCGTGAAGACGGTACAGTCGATCCTAAGCTCAACAAGCTCTATCAGTACTATCTGCCGATTCTGACAGGTATTCTGGAAAACTACAAGCGTCTTTCCGATTCGGCGATCAAGGGTGACGAGTTCAAGAAGTGTGAGACACAGCTCGTCAAGACGATCAAGCTGATCAACGAAGCACTCAAGACGATCTACAATTCACTCCATGAGAGTGACTATATGAATCTGAATGCAGATATCAATACACTGCAGTCATTGCTGAAACAGGACGGATTAGTTGAACAGCCGTTCAAGGAGAACAAATAATGTCTGAAAAGAAGATTGATATGTTCAAGCTGGTCGAGCAGGTCGAAAAGCAGAAAAAGATGGACATCGACGACATTTTCTCTAATTTGGATTCTGTGAAGAATGAGGAAATCAAGGTCGAGGAAGTCAAAGCCCACGAATATACCAGCGTTGCCGATCCGGCGGCGATCTCAAGACCGCGCATCCCTGACAAGATCGGTCAGTACCAGACCAGATTTGAATGCTTCAAGGCCATCGTCGAACATGTTTACTATGGAACGACGAATGTCAACGCTTATGTGGAAGGGCATAAGGATGCTTTGGAAAAGTATTATAGTGATGCCTATCAGAATTCCAAAGACCTCTATGTCATTGAAGCCAGAGTCAACGATGAGATCAACCGTTTCAACTCCAACGGCGTCTATGAGAAGGGTTACTATGACGGACTGGCATATGTCCTCAAGGCCTTGAAGAGGTCAAAGGAACTGCTGATGTCCAGGATCAATAAAGAAATAATCGACCGGATGTAAATATGTCAAGACACGAAGAAAAAGAAAAAATGATGGAAGAACTCTTCTCTAAAAAGAGAAGCAGTTTTTCAAATATCTACAACGATTCCGTCGATATCCTGAAGGATACCGAAAGCGAACTCAACAAGATCCTTCTGCAGAACCAGAAGGATATCGAAGAGATGACCAAGAAGTTCAATTATTCGGATGAAGATCTGAAAAAACTGAAATCGGACATCGAACGTGATTTCAATATTTCCATCGAGACGCCGGAGACGGTCGTTTTAGGCAAGGCTTCCAAGGAAGTCTTTGAGAACATCTATAAGGATCTTTCCGAGACGATCATCGGCGAAGATGAAGCCTGCAAGGCTTTTACTACGGCTTTCCGCAGACCATACGTCGTCGGCTCCGATCCTAAGAAGATCCGCAATTCGATCATCCTTTACGGCAGCAACGGTACCGGCAGACACCAGATGGTCTATACGATGGGCAATCTGCTCAAGAAGTATGGCCTGACGGTATCCAATGAAGTCATTGAGCTGGATATGTCCAGATACCAGTCCTCTTCGCAGGAAGTTCTCTTCCTGCAGGACATCTATGTTGCCTTGTCCGGCAAGAATCCGATCATTCTGGTCGAGAACTTCGAAGAAGCTTCGCCGATCTTCAACAGAATGCTGGCGGAACTGGTCATGGAAGGCAACTGCGTCTTAAACAAGCGCTATACCTTAAAGAATAATCAGCTGGTGGAAGCGACCAACACATTGTCCGGGGACATCATTGACCGTCTCAACGGCAACGATAAGATCCTGGTCTTTGTTTCGGAAAAGAACCCGACCAAGCTGATGGATATCTTCGGCAAGTCTTTCATCGAAAAGATCACCGACAAGGTCCAGACACAGAAACTGGACGAAGAATCCCTGGTCAAGATCATCAGCCAGCTGATCGATTCCCTGGTTACCAGATGTGCCAATCAGCTGGAGATCAAGCTGGAAGTCGATCCTTCGATCAACGAATATCTCCGTTCGATCTATGAACCAAACGACGGCATCGATTCGATCTCGCCGAGCGTCAAGAAGATCTATAACGAGATGGTCGATATTGCCTTGAAACACGACGAATGCCAGCAGGTCAGGATCAGCTATGAAGATACGATCAAAGCGACCTTCAATGAGATCTCTCTGGATCTGGATATCATCGATGATGCCAAAGCCGAAAGAGAAGAGATCCAGAAGGAACTCGATGAGATCGTCGGTCTGGAAGATGTCAAGAATTATCTGCTTTCTCTGGAAAACCTGATCAAGATCAACCAGATCAGAAAGCAGAAAGGCCTCAAGACCAATGAGATCTCCAAGCACATGATCTTCACAGGCAATCCGGGTACCGGTAAGACGACGATCGCCAGACTGGTTTCCCGTATGATGAAGGCTGTCGGCATCCTGAAACAGGGACAGCTGGTTGAAGTCACCAGAGCGGATCTGGTCGGCAAGTATGTCGGTCATACCGCACCGTTAACCATGTCGGTCATTCAATCGGCTTTAGGCGGTGTTCTGTTCATCGATGAGGCCTACTCCTTATACAGAGGCAAAGATGATTCCTTCGGTCTGGAAGCGATCGATACCTTAGTCAAGGCGATGGAAGACCATCGTGACGACCTGATCGTCATCCTGGCCGGTTACACCAAGGAAATGAAGGACTTCCTGGAGGCAAACAGCGGTTTGAAATCCAGATTTGCCAACATCATCGAATTCTCGGATTACACCGGTGAGGAACTGATGCTGATCGCCAAGTCGATCGCCAAGGGCAAGGACTATGTCATCGCCGAAGATGCTTTGCGTCCGCTGCAGGATTACTTCACACTGATCCAAAGCCGCAACGATCCAAACTCCGGCAACGGCCGTCTGGCCAGAAACCTGGTGGAGGATGCGATCCTGAATCAGTCCAAGAGACTGCTGAACAATCCGGATGCCCAAATGAATGTCCTGGAAAGAATCGACTTCAATCTGAGCGAAAACAAATTCTCCGGCAAGAAATAAGTAACAAAAGGCAGAAAGGAAGAAACGTTCCGGACTGCCTTTTTTCTTTTGGGCAATTTGAATTTAAAAAATTTTGCATAAAAACAGGCACCGGTTTTGCGGCAATCCTCTTGTAGGGGCACCGGAAATTGACTACAATAAATATAGAAATAGTTTTTGGAATCATAGAAAATTGTTGGTCTGTTTTTTGAAGAGGTCTATTTCAAATGGAAATGCTGGTAGAAAAAAACAAGATTGCCGCAAAGATCCAGGCAGATGACTGGCAAGATGCGATCCGCAAAGCCGGACAGCTTTTAATCGACAGCGGCGATATTGAAGAGGGCTATATCGATCATATGATCGACAGCGTCAGGACCCTGGGACCATATATGGTCATTGCCAAGGGTTTCGCCCTGGCGCATGCTGCGCCTTGCGAAGAAGTGAAAAATACCTCGATCTCTTTGATTAATCTGAAAGATCCGGTCAATTTTGGTTCCGGCAATGACCCGGTCAGGGTCGTGATGTGCCTTGCCTGCAAAGACAGGGAAGCACATATTGAAAAACTGCAGAAGATCGCCACAAAACTGATGGAAACGGATATGATCGATCTTCTGGCGAAATGTGAAACGGATACAGATCTCTATGATCTGATCAACAAAGGAAAGGAGGATCAGAGATAATGGTACCCAAAATTCAATGTGTCTGCGGATTTGGCTGCGGTTCGTCCCTCATGTTAAGAATGGCGATCGACGATATTCTGCACAAGCACAATATTGAAGCGGACACATTCTGCGGAGATGTCGGCACCTGCCTGTCCAATCCGTGTGATGTCATCTTCATTTCCAGAGAGCTGGCAGAAAGGATCGAGGACCGCGCCACTGTTCCGGTGGTCATCATCGAAAACTTTATGGACTCTTCGGAAGTTGAAGAAAAGGTTTTGGCTTATATGAATGAACAGAAATAGTATCAGGGGAGAATAATAAGTTAAAAAAAAGGAGGCTACTTATGGCAATTCTCAACTTTATCATCAATGAAATCTTTGGTCAGGGCGCAATCTTCCTTGCCTTAGTCGCAATGGTCGGCCTGATCCTGCAGAAGAAATCTGTTTCTGAAGTCGTCAGAGGCACTCTGATGACCGCAATCGGTTTCTTCGTACTGAATACCGGTACCGGACTTATTACAGGCAATTCGATCGATGGTATCATCACTGCCTTTAATACTCTGATGCCTGGTAATGCATCTGCTCCGGCTTCGATCGATATCGGCGGACAGTACGGTACCCAGATCGGTATCGTCATGATCCTGGCTTTCGCGATCAACCTGCTGGTTGCCCGTTTCACGCCATGGAAATCCGTATTCCTCACCGGACATATGCTGTATTGGTTCCCGTACGTCTTCATCGCTGCCGGTGTTGACGCCGGTCTGACAGGCGGCAAGCTGATCGGTTTAGCAGCTGTATTCACTGCTTTATACATGATCGTTGCACCAAACCTGATGCGTCCGTTAGTCAAGGAAGTTACCGGAAAAGATGATTTCACGATCGGTCACCCGACGACGACTCTGTCCGTTATCGGCGGCTTTGTTGCCGGCCTGGTCGGTGACAAGTCCAAGAGCTGCGAAGACTTCAAACTTCCGAAATCCTTAGGTTTCTTAAGAGAAGTCTCCATCACCGGTTCCATCGCAATTTCACTTGTCTACATCATCATGTACTTCGTCGTATCCGCAAACGGCCTTTCACCGGCTGAAGTCTTCGGCTATGGCGGCAGCTTCTTCTCATACTGGTTCACGCATTCCGTTTACTTCGGTGTCGGTGTTACCGTTATGCTGCAGGGCGTTCGTATGCTGATCGCCGAGATCGTTCCGGCTTTCAAGGGTGTTGCCGAAAAACTGGTTCCGGGTGCTATTCCTGCTTTGGACTGCCCGGTCATCTTCGGTTATGGTCCGAATTCCTTACTGATCGGCTTCATCGTTGCAGTCATCACTTCAACGATCACCATCTTGCTGACCAGAGGCATGTTCCCGACGGTCATCATTCCTTTGATCTTCACCTGCTTCTTCGAGAACGGCTGTGCTGCAATCATTGCCAATGCCAAGGGCGGCGTCAGAGGTACGATCATCGCCTGCGCACTCAACGGTGTCATCATGGTCTTACTGGTTGGCTTTGGTGCTTACTTCTTCAACAACACCATCCAGCCTTGGATGCTTGTCTATGGCGGCCAGGACTTCTCGCTGTTCGGTATTATCGAAGGTCTGATCGCAAGGATCCTTGCATAATTACTGATAACAATATGGTAATGAAAACCACTCCCTGTATGGGGAGTGGTTTTTCTTGTTTGATTATGAATCGCTGAGACTATTTAGCAGGTTTTTTCGCAGCCTTTTCGATTTCGGATTCGGCATTCTTCTTGACGGATTTGATGCCGTTCTTGCAGGCAGCCATGGTATTGTAGCCTTCGGACCTGCCGATTGCTTTTGCGTTGGCAGCAATCAGTCTGAAGTAGCACTTGCCATCCTTGCCTTCGTAGATCTCGAATTTCGGGTTCTTGGCAGGAACGACATTCTTTGCAGTCAGATCGACAACCGGAGCTTCCGGAGCGTTCTTCATAACGCTTCTGATACCTTTGACAGCGCCTTTTCTGGCAGCATACATTTGAGATGAAAGAATTGGTTCGCCATTGCCGGCGAGAAGATTGAAGTGGTACTTGCCTGAAGCAGTGACCTTGATAACATACTTACCCATACTTTTCCTCCTAGTATATTATGATAGAATAATGTTTTTCTACTTTCATTTTAAAATGCGGGTAGACCTTTTTCAAGAAAAACAGGTCTACTTGCAGGCAGATCAAAGTCTTTTGGATGAAAAAACGGTTCCTTTCAAACGTTTGATCCATAAAAACACGCAGGTGAAGAATGATTTAGGGAAAAGCAGTTTTTGAAGTAAAATGGAAGTGTATGTTGAATGATACGATCTGTGCGATATCGACGGCACTGAAGGAAGGGGCCATCTCCATCGTGAGGATGTCCGGGGATGAAAGCTTTGAGATCATCAGAAAGATCTCGGATGTTAAGACCATCAAGCCCAATACCATCGTCTACTCGCACATCAGAGATGAAGGAGAGATCATTGATGAGGTACTCATCTCCTTTTTTGCGGCAGGGAAGTCCTATACGCTGGAAGACATGGTGGAGATCAACTGCCATGGCGGCATCTATGTCACCAGGCTCATCCTCAATCTCCTTTTAAAAAACGGCTGCCGTCTGGCGGAAGCCGGTGAATTTACCAAGCGTGCCTATCTCAACGGCCGCATCGATCTTTCGGAAGCCGATTCCATCAATGACCTGATCAAGGCTCAAAGCATGATCCAGGCCAAGAGTGCGATCCGCGGCGTCAACGGTTCGATCGAGCGTCTTCTGGATCCTTTGATGAAACAGATGAAAGACGTGATCGCGATGATCGAAGTCAATATCGATTATCCGGAATACGAAGATGAAGTGGAAATGACCAACGAGGTGATCAAGCCTCATGTCTTAAACTGGATAAAGAGCGCAAAGCAGATGATCGATAAGGCGGAACGTTTCCGCGTCGTCAAGGACGGACTGGATACGGTCATTATCGGCAAGCCCAATGTCGGCAAGTCTTCCTTGCTGAACGCCCTCTTAGAAAAAGACAAGGCGATCGTCACCGATATTGCCGGGACCACCAGGGACCTGGTGGAGGGCAAGGTGAATCTTAAAAACATCACCCTGAACCTGATCGATACTGCCGGTATCCGTGAGACCGATGAAGCGATCGAGAAGATCGGCATTGAAAAGACCGTTCAGGCGATCAATGATGCCAAGCTCATCCTTCTGGTACTTGACGCAAACGACATCAGCGAGGAAGATCAGAAGCTGATGGAAGAATACAAGGACCTCAACATGATCGTCGTCTACAACAAGTCCGATCTGAAAAAGATGGACGGGATTTCGATCAGTGCGAAGAACAAGGATATCTCTTCTTTGACGGAATATCTCAATGAGCTGTATAAGGATGACATCTCTCTGGCGGATGAAGACATCCTGAATAACGAAAGGCAGATCGCTTTGATGAAGATGTGCCTGAATGAACTGGAAGAAGTAGAAACACACAGCGACACGGATACGACGGATGTGCTGGTGACCGGTCTGGATGCCGCTTATCACTATCTGTGCCAGATCCTGGGAAAGGAATATCAGGAGGATCTGATCGACCACATGTTCAGAAACTTCTGTCTGGGTAAATGATGAACTGGCTGGATTCACACTGTCACATTAACGATAAGGCCTTCCGTGAAGACATCAATGAAGTACTGGAACGCATGGTATCTGCCGATGTTTTAAGGGCGATGATCATTTCTTCTTATCTGGAAGATTATGCCTATGGCTTGACGATCCATCATCCAAGGATCTGCTTTGCCCGCAGCTTAGGAATCTATCCGGGCGATGTCGATGAAGTTGATGAGGCGCTTTTTAAAAGCTTCGCGAAGATCTATGAGACCAAGGAATGTGCCGCGATCGGTGAGATCGGTCTGGATTATTACTGGGATAAGGACAACTGGGACAGACAGAAAAAGATCTTTGAAGATCAGGTCGTTCTGGCAGAAAAGCTTGACAAGCCTGTCATCATCCACAGCCGGGACGCCATCGAAGATACCTATGAGATCTTAAGCAGACATCAGGCAAGAGGCGTGATGCACTGCTACTCGGATAACGCGGAAATGGCGAAGAAGTTTCTGAAACTGGGCTTCTATATTTCGATCGCCGGTCCGGTTACCTGGAAAAAACCGGGGGATACGATCGAAGTGATCCATGAAGTTCCTTTGGATCGCCTGCTGATCGAGACGGATTGTCCTTATCTGACACCGGCGCCGAAAAGAGGCATGCGCAACGAACCGTCCTTCGTCGTCTATACCGGAAGAAAGATCGCAGAAGAACTGCAGGTGGATGAGGAAGAATTCAAAAAGCAGCTAAATGAAAATTATCTGAGGCTGTTTAGGCTATAATAGTAATGAATTATTGGGAGAATAGTATGGAAATGATATTTTTTGTAGCGATGTTCGCTTTACTGGCATATGTAATGTACCGTAATTTCACACTGATCAGCCGCTACAGGCACAATAAAGAATACATCGAGTGTTACAAGGAGATGCTTCAGGGCACTGATACCGCCTACGAGCGCATCAACGCTTACATCGAAAACGAAAAAGCGGAAGAGTTCAAGAATAAGGGCCGCATCCTGAAACTGTACGAACAGATGGATATGAACGAGGATCTGAGCGGAACTTTGAACGATCTGGATCTCAGAGCGATCTTTTTGAAAAACGGCAAGTATTCCAGGCAGCAGGTTGCCATGAGCGCCGATGTCTTTGTCTGGCTTTATATGGATCTGGCAAAGGCGAGAAGACTGTCTAAATTTGATGTGCTCAACGCCCTGCAGGAAAAGATCGCCGGACTGCCGGAACTGGAAAACAGAGTTGAGTACCAGCTGACCAAGGCAATCTACAATGCCCTTTGCGAAAAGGAAGATGCCGGTGTCGGATTCCTTTCTTCACTTCTTGACGGTACTTATGCCGGCTATGAATATGAGAAGAATCTGATCGGTCTGTTCAAGCGTTTTGCTTCATCGACTTTGGCCTATTCGGGCGAGCCGATGGAAGATTACTATAAGGAAGACCTGCACTCTTTTGCCGCAACCCAGATCGGCAAGACCTATATGAAGGATCTGGAGATCTACGACAAGTATCCGCCTAGAGAAAAGGAAGAAGAAAAGCCGCAAGAGGAGACGCAGCCGGAAAATAAGGAATGAAGCTGATCGTCGGTTTAGGAAATCCCGGAATGGAATATGTAAAAACTCGTCATAACGCGGGTTTTTTACTCATTGACCGTCTTTGTGAAAAGCTGGATCTGACCCTTGATAAAAGCAAGTGCAAGGCCATATACGGAATCTATCGCCACAAGGGTGAAAAGATCATCATCGCCAAACCGCAGACTTACATGAATCTTTCCGGTCAGGCGGTGACTTCCCTGATGCATTTCTATGATGTGGCAACAGAAGATCTGATCGTCGTTCACGATGATCTGGATCTGCCTCTTGGCAAACTGCGTTTACGCTCCCAGGGTTCCAGCGGCGGCCAGAAGGGAATGGGCAACATCATCGACCTCCTGGGTACTTCTAAGATCAACCGCATGCGCATCGGCATCTCCAACGACAAACAGATAGACACTAAGGACTATGTCCTGGGACGTTTTTCTTCGGAAGACGAAAAGGTCCTTGATGAAGTGCTGGAAAAGGGGGCAGATGCCCTGATCTATGCCTTTGACCACGACTATGATCTGGTCATGTCGAAATTCAATTAATGAAATTTTTAAATATACTGGAAAAGATCGAACCGATACTGAATGAGACATCTCATTCTTTTTTGAGTTACAGCTCTTTGACCGAAGAGGCTTTAAAGATCGCCATTGCGGCGAAAAACAGGAAAAAGCCATTAATCGTGGTCAAGGAAAACGCCTATATGGCCAACCGTCTAAGAGACATCCTGTCTTCCTACCTGGAAGAAGATGAACTGATCACCTATCTGCCGGAAGAATCGCTGCGGGCGGAAGAGATCGCTTCTTCTTTTGAAAACCGGGCAGCCAGACTCAATTCTCTGTACAGGATGATCAAGAGCGAAAAGACCAAAGTCGTTCTGATCTCGCCGTATGGCTTGATACGCCATCTGCCGGCAAAGGAAGAATTAAGGGAAAAACTGATCACCATCAGAAAAGATGATGTTCTGGATAAGGAAGAACTGATCGAAAGGCTGATCGCTTTGGGCTATGAAAAGACCAGCCACGTTGAGACGCCGATGACTTTTGCCTCCAGAGGCTATATCGTCGATGTCTATTCCGTCAATTACGATAAGCCCTTAAGAATCGAATTCTTTGATGACATCATCGATTCCATCCGAATCTTTGACAACGACTCGCAGCGCACCATCGAAAAGGTCGATGAAGCAGAGATCTGTTTTGCCAAAGATGTCTTCTTTTCCGCGGAAGAAAAACAGTATCTGAAAGACAACATCAAAGCGGAAAGCGGTCAGATGGAACTGGAACTGGAGTACATCTATTCCGATGTCTATCGTCAGTCGCAATACTTTTACTATGCTTATTTTGATAAGGCCCATCTTCTGGATTATTTTGATGATGCGCAGCTTTATCTCAGCGATGAAGAAAAGATCGATTCCCATCTGAAGATGCTTTCAGATGAGACGATCTCCTACATCCAGGAGATGTATGAAGAACATAAACTGCCGCTTCGCTTTTATGTCTTTGCCGACTTCAAGCGGGAAATTTCCAGGGCGGAGCGGATCGAAGGCAAGCCGTTTTCTGAGATTCCGAAGATCTCGGAGATCGATTTTCCTTACGGGACGATCGATTATGTCACCAACGTCCTGCGCAATGAAAAAAGTACCTACAAGCTGGCGATCCTGGATGACAAGCATTGCCAGGAGATCATTGAATCGCTGATCCGCATGGACATTCCGTATTCCATCTATACGGATGAACTCAAGCAGGGCATCAATATCGGCTATGGCGATCTTTTCGGCGGTTTTACGATCGAGGATCTGGATCTTTCGATCTATACCGTCAGGGAACTGTTCAAGAAACGCCATCACAGCGGCCGCTACGCCAACCGCTATGCCGAAGCCAGGACCTTGAATTCCTATGAGGAACTCAAAAAAGGCGATTACGTCGTCCATGACCAGTATGGCATCGGCCAGTATGTGGCAATCGAGTCCAGAATGGTCAACGGCATCAAGTGCGATTATCTCAAGATCATCTACAAGGGAAATGACGAGCTTCTGGTGCCGCTTTCCCAGTTTTCGCTGGTACGCAAATACGTTTCCAAGGAAGGCGTCGTGCCCAAGCTTCACAAGCTTGGTTCAAAAGAATGGGTGGAGACCAAGCGCCGGGTGGAAGAAAGTGTCAACGACATTGCCGGCAAGCTGATCGAACTGTACAGTGTGAGGGATACCAATATCGGCTTTGCCTTCTCCAAGGATACGCCGATGCAGAAGGAATTCGAAGACGCTTTTGAATATGAGCTGACTGCCGACCAGGCAACGGCGATCGAAGAAGTCAAAAAGGATATGGAAGATTCCAAGCCGATGGACCGTCTTTTGTGCGGCGATGTCGGCTTCGGCAAGACAGAAGTGGCCATTCGGGCTGCTTTCAAAGCAGTCAATGACGATAAGCAGGTCGCTTACCTGTGCCCGACAACGGTGCTTTCCTTCCAGCATTTTGATACCTTCAAAAAGCGTTTTAATGATTTTCCGGTCCGGGTGGAACTGCTGAACCGCTACATCCCGGAAGACAGGCAGCGAAAGATCCTGCAGGATCTCAAGGAGGGAAGGGTCGACATTCTGATCGGTACCCATCGTATCCTTTCCAAAGACATCGAATACAAGGATCTCGGTTTACTGATCATCGACGAGGAACAGCGTTTCGGCGTTGAACACAAGGAAAAGATCAAACAGCTGAAGAACTCCATCGATGTCCTGTCGCTTTCGGCAACACCGATCCCGCGTACTCTTCAGATGTCATTGATCGGCATACGCGGTCTTTCCACTCTGGATACACCGCCTTCCAACCGTTATCCGGTACAGACCTATGTCGTTCACAAGAACGAGAATCTGGTCAGGGAAGTGATCATGCGGGAATTGGAGAGAAACGGACAGGTCTTTTATCTTTACAACAATGTCGAGATGATCTATTCACTGGCCAGGAAACTGCAAAGAGATCTGCCTTACGCCAGAATCGGCGTGGCGCATGGCCAGATGGACCGCAAACAGATCGAAGATATCATGTATCGCTTCTATCAGAATGAGATCAACGTTTTGATCTGTACGACCATCATCGAGACCGGCCTGGATATTCCCAACGCCAATACGATCATCGTCGACAATGCTCAGAATTTCGGTCTTTCCCAGCTCTATCAGATCAAGGGGTTCGGGCTATAAGATCGCCATGCGTGATCTGACCATACGCGGTGCCGGTGATCTGCTCGGTGAGAAGCAGTCCGGCTTTATCGACAATGTCGGTCTGGATCTGTATCTGGCGATGTTAAACAAGGCGATACAGCGGGCAAAGGGCGAGGAAGTGGAAGAAGAGGAGGTCAAGACCAACGTCAATATCCCGATCTCCAGCTTCATTCCCGAAACTTTCTCGGACAACGACTACGACAAGCTCTCCCTCTATCATGAGCTTTACGATATCGACAACAAGAAGGATCTCTTTGATTACTATCTCAAGATCACCGATGAATACGGCAAACTGCCAAAGGAAGTTGAGGCTCTCTTTGACAAGAAGAAACTGGAACTGTTGTGCAACCTGAATCTGATCGACAAGGTGTCCT
>ONXX01000192.1 GCA_900321955.1 uncultured Bacillota bacterium
ACACCTTTCATTGCGCCTAAGACAAGGCCGTGCTTGTCTTTTAAGATCTCAAAGTTTCCATCCGGTTCCTTGATGATCGGATATTCGTGTCCGGCGTTGGCTGCCTTGAGTTTTCCGGTGGAGATCTCAAGGACACCCAGCCATGCGGTGACAAACATCTGCGCCTGGTTGTCTTCACAGATCGCATCGTTGGCCATCGTTAAGGTGTTGGCAGGCGACATGTCAAACATCGCCGAGTTGTGCAGTATCGTCTTTGTGACCATCATGAACAGTGCACCCGGAATGCCCTTGCCCGAGACATCCGCCATCAGGAAGGCGAGATGATCATCATCGATGAAGAAGTAATCGTAGAAGTCGCCGCCGACTTCTTTGGCCGGATCCATCGAAGCGTAGATCTCGAATTCCTTGCGGTCCGGGAACGGCGGGAAGATGTGCGGCAGCATCGCTCTCTGTATATTGTTGCCCATGGAGAGTTCATTGGCCATCCGCTGTTTTTCACTTTCTTCCTTGTGCTTCTTTTCCAGACGATCTTCCATCCGGTCGACATAAATGCGCACAAGTGCAAAGCCGGCGATCAGGGCATCGGCGATCGCATAGACATAGAACCACGCCTGTTCATAGTAGGTCTTTTCCTTGACGATCTGAACCGATTCGCCAACGCTCTTGTCATTCATCGAATAACGGAGCTCCATGACAAACTTATAGGTACCGCCTCTGAGGTTGGTATAGTTGACCGGGAAGAGCTCAGTCGCTTTGCCCGAGGTCGTTCTCTCTTCAAAGCCTTCGAGATGATAGCTGACTGTCGGATCGATCAGGGAATAAGCGTAGACATAGCCATAGATCGTCACCTTTTTGGTGGAGTATGGGACATGGAAGACGCCCTTTTCATCCGGGTAGACCCTCGTGCCGTCAGTCTCGATATACGGGACACCGAACTTGATGTCAGCGACATCTTCAAACGGCGCTTCCGTGTTGACCTTGGCAACACCGGTCCTTCCCGAAATATAGAGGATGCCATCATCCGTGAGTTCACTGTAGGAGTTGGCTGTCGCGATGCATGGAAGACCATTGGAGATCGAATAGTGGACGGTCTCGATCGGTCCGCCATTTAAAACATCGTCCACATTGGCGATATAGATACCGTTGCTCGAAAGGACCCAGAGTTCTCCTTTGGAATTCTCATAGAGGTCGAAGTTGTTGAAATATGGGAACTGATCCACGTTGGTCAGTTCATAGTCTTTGTTTAAATAGGACAGGGAATTGCCGGTCACGATCCAGTAGATGCCGCGTTTTTCATCATGCTTGATGCGCATGACGTTTTCGGAAGTCAGGCCTTCTTCAAAACCGATATGCGAGATCTCATTTCCGTGGATGATATAGATACCGGCACCATCGGTTCCCAGCATGATGTCACCGTTTTCGCCTTCGCAGACCGTCAGCACATCGGTGTTTACGATGCCGTGCTT
Organism: uncultured Bacillota bacterium; assembly: GCA_900321955.1. The sequence continues at coordinate 1,467 of ONXX01000192.1, forward strand.
CTCGTTGTATTTTGCGACGACTTTGTCATCCTTGATCACACAGACGCCGCCATTCATCGCCACCAGCATCCTTCCGTCCTTGCATTCATAGACGGCACGGATGTAGTTGGAATAAAGGCCATCGTCTTCCGTAAAGGATTTCAGTTCGCCGTGATCGAAACGCAAAAGGCCATACTGCAGCCACGTTGCGATCCAAAGACGATCCTTGGAATCCCTTGTCAAAGAACGGATGCGGCAATTGTCCAGCAGTGTCAGCAGATCATTTGTCGTATAATCTGCGTTATATAAAGGATATTCCTCATTCAACGGGATCATTGGGATCGTGCTGGTCTCGTTGATCACCCGCATTCCCTGGTCCGTCGCAATGAAGAGATTTCCGTCATAGATACAGGTGGAGTTGACGACGGTCTTGACCAGGTCGCTTCTTTCAAAGAGGTCGACGAAGCGGTTCTTGACGATCTTCATGACACCTTCCCTGGTCGAAGTGAACCAGAGGTTTCCTTCATAGTCGGTCATGACATGGCTGATGGAGTTGTTTAATGAGACGTTCTTTAACAGATGGAAGCCCGTATCATTCAAGACACCGATACCGTTCCTTGCACAGATCCAGATCTCACCATCAAAACATTCAAACTGCTGGACCTGGTATAAAGGTGAGATATCGATCGCTTCACTTTCCATGAAGCCGCTGTCAAGCGTGTCATGATAGACTCTGCCATCCCTTGTCTCGGCATAGACAAGATCAGGATCATTCGGATCCGGCAGCAGGCAGTTGACGCCCTTGCCTTCGCCGCCCTGGAAGCGGTAGTATTTGACGACCTTCCGGTCTTTCAGTACGGCAACATCACCGGAATTGCAGACCGCATAGATCTTTCCATCCGGACCAAGACGCAGGTCGTGCAGGAAGTTATCAACGAGTCTGAGGTCTTCCACATAGGATATTTCCATCTGTTCGTTGATGACAAGCAGTCCTTCCGTGGTTCCGATGTAGATCTCGCCGTTTTTATCTTCAAGGATCGCACGCACCGACAAAGACTTGAGACCATCGCTTGCATCCCAGCGCAGATAATCGTTCTTGTCCTTCAATACGACACCGCCGTCATTGGTACCGATCCACAGTCT
>ONXX01000073.1 GCA_900321955.1 uncultured Bacillota bacterium
CAGCCGCTGATCAAAAGCAGGATCAGGCTTATAATAAAGAGTTTTCTCATCAACAAAAGTATAGTTTTTCTTGTGTTTTACTGTCAACGAAGAGACTTTGTTGCACTATTGATGCGCACTGTTTACTAGAATGAAACTGCTTCAGGATGAAAATTTCATCCTGCAGAAAGTGAGGATATGAAAAATGAAAAAATTAACAGCGCTGTTGATGGCTGTATTACTTGTGCTGGCTGTCAGCGGATGCAAGAGCCAAAATGAAGAAAAACAGGAACCGGTCGTTCCGGCAGAACCGACACCGGTACCGGCAGAATATCTCGGTTCTTATCATGAAGAGATCGCCGGCAGAGGCATGTTGGAATTAAAAGAAAACGAAGTCATCATTGACTGGTCGGACAGTGCTTTTGAAAAGGAACACTTTGAGTTCTCTGTCAGCTACAAGGCAGAAGACAATACGATGTCCTATTCCGGTGGCAAACGCATCAGGATCACCTTCGAATCCGAAGAGAAATCCAGCGAAGAAGAAATTTACGCAGATGGTTCCGGTTACTTTGAGATCGGCGATAAGAAACTGATCTGGCACGATGACAAGGCAGAGTCCGGCGCAGAGCCGACCGTCTTTGTCAAAGACGAAGCGATGATCGGTATTCCGAATCCCTGGACCTATACGGAAAATCTGGATGAAGCGATCAAAGCATCCGGTCTGGAATTCTTCGATCCGCCGGTATCTGTACCGGAAGGTTATGAATTTGTGACTTATGGTGCAATGGATGGCATCATCGAAGCGCAATATGAAAGCGATGAAAACAAGATGGTCATCCGCAAGTCCGAGACTTTGGAAGGTACGGATCTTTCCGGTGACTACAACAGCTATCCGGAAAACTGGGAAAAGAGCTTAAAGGGTCTCAGCGTCAATCTGTTTGGTGACGGTGAAAAGATCTCCGCTGCCTACTTTGGCTTAGGTCCGCACTTCTCGCTCAACATCTACGATAAGAACGGCGGCAGCAGCCTCGGCAAAGGCATCACCATCGACGATCTCAGTTCGATCGTCATGGGCATGCAGTAAAAAGAAGAAACAACAGTTAAAACAAACGAAACAGCAGTCAGGAAACGTACAACCTTTTATGCGAAAGAGACGGATCTACATCGGCCAGGGGGATCACAAACTGAAACTGATCATTCTGGATCCGAAGAAAAGAAAAGAAAAAATACCGGGGATCTTATGGATCCACGGCGGCGGTTATATGGTAGGCATGGCGGCGATGGTGGATTTTTCCTGCGGCAAAATGCTGGGAAAAAGATATGAAGCCGTTGTGGTCTCACCCGGTTACCGCCTGGCTTTTCAGGCGCCGTATCCTGCCGCATTGGAGGACTGCTACGCAGCTTTGGAATACATGTGGGATCATGCCGATGAACTTGGCATCGACAGGGACAAGATCATCGTCGGCGGCGAAAGTGCCGGCGGCGGTCTGGCCGCAGCGCTCTGTCTCTATGCCAGAGACAAGGGGAAGATCTCCATTGCCATGCAGATCCCTTTGTATCCGATGATCGACTGCTACGATACCGATTCTTCCAGAAACAACCACGGCAAGATCTGGAATACCAGACGCAACCACTGGGGCTGGAAGAATTATCTGGGTGATCTGCTTGACAAAACGGTTCCGTCCTACGCCTCGCCATCCAGAGAAGAAAACCTCGCTCGTTTGCCGTACTGTTACACCTTTGTGTGTGACGGGGAACCTTTCTATGATGAGACGATACGCTATGTGGAGGATCTGCGAAGGGCGGGCGTCGAGGCGGATGTCGATATCTACAAGGGCGATGTCCACGCCTTTGACCTGATCTGTTTCTGGACCAGGCAGGCAAAAGATGCCAGAGAAAAACTCTGTCAGATGTACAAAACCTATATCGATCTGATTTAAAAACTGCTTCGTTGGAAGCAGTTTTTTGATGGTTTACTTGTCTTTTAAGATGTAGTTGATCTTGGCGATGATGCCCCGATCGGCCTCCAGATAATTGACGGTCTTATTCGAGCCGTATTGTTTGAAGAGGCGGTTGACCATGTCTTCTGTTTTCTTGAGCTTACTGTTGGCGACGATGGCCGGATGCAGACGAAGCTTTGGATCATTGGCCCGCTTGCCTTCGTATTTGGCGATGATGGCCGCGGTCTGTTTTTCATCGGCGGTCTTCCAGCCGTGCAGGATCTGGTAGGCAGACCAGCGGTCGTGTTCGCTGTCGGCCATTTTTTTCATATTCTTTTCCTCATCCAGCCATTGATCGATGAATTCTTCATCGCTGATGCTTTCATCTTTTTTAAAGGAAAGGATGTAAGCTTTTTTATACTGCAGCGCCAAAGCCTGGGCGTAGGAGGATTCCTGGTTGTGAATGCGGTAGAAGCCGCTCTCCTGCAGGGCCTTGTTGACAGCGGCAGGATCCTTGAGATCGGCACCTTCGTTTTGGGAAGAGAGGTAGGAGAGGTGGACGCGGGCGGCGGCTTTCTCGCCGGTCGGGTTGATCAGTTGATCGTAGCTGTAGATCGAAGAGAGTTTGCCGAAGAAATGGATGTGGTCGTCTTTGACGATCGACTGCAGGCCCTCATCGCCGATGCGGCAATAGATCGGCGGACAGGAGAGATCTTCACACAAAGAAGAGAGATGGCGCTTAATCTGCTTGGCGGTTTCATAGGCCGTCTTGTCGTTTTTATAGATGACAAAGACCAGATCGGGGATCTCCTTTGCCGGTACATTTTCCAATTCCTGGCCGTACCTGCAGTCAAGGACCTTGATCGGATAGGAAGACAAGTCCTGACACTTGGCGGCGATCGACTGATAGAAATTGTAGACACCGTTTCCGATGTAGGAGATCTGGTAGGAAGAATCCGGTTTGATCAAAAGGCAGACCAGATCTTCCAGAAGCGATAAGGAGATCGGATCATCGGAAAGCAGCCAGACCTTCGGATCTTTTGTTTTCACCAGAAGGTCTTTGTTTAAACTCAATGCTGAGAGAGAAAGCGAAGCACCCTCGTCGATGTGGCGCAGATAGATCTTATCGGCATACTGTTCATCGAGGTCGATGAGAACCTCCCTTTGTTCGATCGAACCAAAGACGCGGACGATGACGTTTTCCGGTGTGTAGTTTTTCTGTTTGATGAGCCGTTCACACAGGGCGGCCGTTTCCATGAGTCTTGCATCGGGATCCTCATCGATTTCATAGAATTCGTATTTCTTGCGTTTTAACAGATGAATCTTTTCGGGTGAGGAAGAAATACGGAGTCCCTTGATGGAAGCGATCTGGTTCTTGATCGTATTATCGACTTCATCACAGTTGGCGAAGACGATGACGCCGTTTCCTTTTGTTTCCGCCAGAGAAGAAGCGATCGCAAAGGAACGCTCATTGAAGTCGGAAAAGATATGGAATCGTTTCAGAAAGAGAAACGAGAAGAAGGCTTTGATCTTGGCCGAAAAGGTCAATAAGAAAAAGGAAGAGGCCAGAGGTCCTAAGATATAGAGCGAATACAAAAGAAAACGATAGAGACGGAAAGTCCCTTCATCCATCTGCAAGGTATATGGGATGTCGCCATCCACACCCAAAGCGATGCCGGAAACGCCGGAGCGAAAGCTTTCGATCAGGGCAATGGGCAGATCGGAATTCTGGATGTAGTAGGGAAAGACCAGAACAGAGATGGCCAAAGACATCGCTGCCGTCAAGGTCAGGGTAAAGGCCTGAATATCGTCTTTTTGAACTAAGGCATAAGAGAAGCCGAGAAATAAGACCACTAGAGCGCCGATAATGAAACTGGTCATGTCTTCCTCCTTTTCGATAATTGTTGCATTGTCATACTGCTGATTCAATTATAACGTATGAGGAACGAGAAAAGAAAAAACCCGTTGATCACGGGTCTTCATCATTTCGTTTTGAACGGCAGGATCTCTGCTTTTTTCAAGACCATCCAGGTGCCCTTGTAGCGGGCATAATAATACTCAACATCCTCATAGCCCAGGATCCGGCCGTAGTTGGCAACGTAGACTTTCATGTTTACCTGGAGCTTTGTTCCGTTCGGAGCTTCCATGGCAACATCCTTATTGTAAGGACCGTTATAAAGATGAATCATGCCGCCGTCAATGGTCTCGACTTTGACAACATCGGCATTCATGGTAACGTGTCCGCCGGCAATCTTTTCCAGCATCTCATCATTGAGTTTATTCTCATCCATATTTTTGTCCTCTTTGAATTCATTATACATTCCAAACAAAAAGATGTGTGGCAATGATTATCGCAAATGGAAGGCGCTATCCATTATAATGAAGGTGACAAGCAGATCAATCATCTAAAACCGAAAAGGGAAATACCATTTCCTATGAAAGAAGTAAGGCAGGGAAACATGGCGGAAAAAGTATTTATCAGTTATTCCCATCAGGACGGCAGCTGTGCCAGAGGCATCGCCCGTTATCTGGAGCGGCATGGTCTGAAAGTCTGGATCGATTCCAAGGATCTGGCTTTGGGTGATCGCTGGGCAAACAATATCGAAACGGCATTAAGCGAAGCGGATGTGCTGATCGGCATCCTTTCTTCCTCTTCTTTACGAAGAAAGGAAGTTTTAAAGGAGATCAACTTCGGCCTGAAACGGATGAAGGAAGAAGGAAGCGAGAAGTTCCGGGTCTTTTTTGTGGTCATCGGTCAGCTTCATCCTTCCTGGTTCAAGAACGACGGCAGCTCCGATGCGATCAAGGAGCACCTGTCGCAATACCAGTACATCAATCTGAGTGCCTATGCGGAAGTGACCATTTCGGCGATGAAAGAACTTCTCTCGGCGGTGCAGCGAAAAGGCATCGAAGAATCCGACCGGCAGCTGCTGATCGAAAAGAACGACAACGGCTTCATCAATCAGAATTCACAGCCGGAAAAGGCTTTTGACAACCGCGGCAACAACATCTACTACAAGGTCTATGGGGCGGATCTGGCGCCAAGCAGCGTCTATCCTTTTGCGATGGACAAACAATGGCTGCCGGAGATCTTCTACGATAAAGACGACCCTTACTATGGGGAATTTGAAAAGGACGGTTTTGCCTCGGAGAAGGTGAAGGCCTATGTGGAAGGCTATAAGAAGCGCAATTTCGCTTTGCCGTTCTTCCATTTCAAACAGGTCATCATCAAGCTCAACACCTTTCTTTATGAGCCGTATTTTGAAAAGCTGATCCTCACCGAAAGTGAAGATAAGGAAGCCTTTAAGCAGCTTTTGTCCAACGGCAGTATCGTCATCTTATTGAACAACGAACAGATGTCGCCTTTTGTCTATCTCAAGCCAAAGAATGACAGACAAAAGGAAGTCTATGATGCCTGGAATGAACTTTGCGGCAAGACTTCGGTTTACTGCATCCGGGAAAACTGGTCGGTAGCGTTTGATCAGCACAGTGTGGAATTCTTGCGTTTCTGTTCCAATATGGCGATGGATCACGAAAACAACATCCTTTTGGCCGATGCGATGCATGTCGACAAGGATCAGCTCAACGCCTTCTTGGTCACCCTCAAGACGATCTCCATGCAGGCATTTTGTCAGACCCACATGAACGGCACGCAGGCCCAGGACAAGGTCGATGAATACAGCCGCTCCTCCTTCTATGAGAACTACATCGTCAAGAAGCACGATCCTTTGGGACGCGACAGCATCTACTTCTGTCTCTTTGATCCGAATAAGCCATTCCACCATGAGCTCAAGCGTCTGATCGATATCTACTACAATTCGATCTTCTGCAATTCCCTTCAATGCGATGCCCTGCTGCCGGATGATTTGAAAGCGGAAAACACTTACCTGCATACCCTCTATCTCAATACGGGCGAAAAGGAAGTCTCGCTGGAAGAACTGGAATATGCCTTCTCGGAATTCTTCGATCATTGCCAGATCCTCGATGAGATCGAAGCGATCGGCGAAGACCTCTATTTGAGCAACTGGGATCTTTCCAAGATCGTCGCCTTTAGGCAAAGCGAAGCCTGGTTTGAATACGTTGAACTCTTGGAGATGATCGACCGGCGTTCCAACAACTGGAAGGTCGACTTCAATGAGATCGAACTTTTACTGCAGCGGCTGCTTCGCTGTTTCGCAAAGAAGGAAACAAAGACGAGTCCCGATGACATTGCCTATTCTTTCCGCGTCTTAGTCGGTTCCAAGGTATTGGACATCGTTCGAACCGAGCGGGTCTCCAAGATCAAGGCCTATGGCGGTTCCTTTGCCGATCCGGGCAAGATCCCGCTCAAGGTCATGTTTACGATCGGGGATCTGACCAGGGAGGACCGCAAGGAGATGGTCTTCCTGCCGATCACGCTGTTCTCCGGCCGCGTCGATACGGGTGATGGCAACGGCTTCTTCAATGCCCTCAAGGATTTCATGGAGAAGCAGTGGGATTACGCTTACAGTTTTTTTCTTGTCTGAGGGACGATGGAACGGTTTTCGTGCTACCATAATAGTTAGTTAATGCTAACTATATTGGGGGGAGAATTATGCCAAAGAAGGCATCAAATTTTCAGAAAGTCGTCATGTCCTGGGGATATCGGGGAAAGGAGATCTTTATACCGCTCAACACCGGCTGGATCGATGAAAGAACAGCTTGTGTCCGCGAATGGATTGCCAATATTTTCTTTTATCGGAAAAACGGCACGACGATCATGATCGATGCCGGCTATAACTATGAACGCCTGGCGGAAAAGATGAAGTGGCTGGATATTGATCCTTGCCTTATATGAAGTATTGCAGAAACATGGCAA
>ONXX01000048.1 GCA_900321955.1 uncultured Bacillota bacterium
TCGGCTCTTGCCAAAGATCCGAAGCGATACGTTTGCCCGAAGCGCCGAAACCGATGATCTGTTTGACACAAGCCAGATGTTTTCGCATCTCACTCATATCCAGACCTTTTTCGTAGCCGCCGACCAGAAGGATGACGCCTTTTTCAAAGGAATCCAAAGCGGTGATGGTCGCGTCGGTGTTGGTTCCCTTGGAATCGTTGTAATAGCTGACACCGTCTAATGTCCTGACGTATTCGATTCGGTGTTCCACGCCTTTGAAGGAATCGATGGTTTCGATAATGTCTTCGTTGGAAATGCCAAGAAGTTTGGCAGCCGTGATGGCGATGATGATGTTTTGACGATTATGTTTGCCAACCAGATGGATCTTGTCCAAAGGAAGAACCTTTTCGTGGTTCACATACATAAAACCATCCTCGATATAGGAATAACCGTCTTTGTTTTCCAAAGAGATGTCTACGGTCTTACATGCCGGAGGGTAACGAAGAAGATAGTCTTTTAATGTCGCATCATCGCCGTTGACGATGAAGACGTCATCTTCCCTCATGTTGCGGTAAACTTCCGTTTTGGACTTATAGTAGGCATCGAGAGAACCCATCGTCTCCAGATGATCCGGTGTCAGGTTGATGATGGTGGCGATCTGCGGACGGAAGCGGTCGATGTCGACCAGCTGGTGGTTGGAGATCTCCAGCGAGATGTAATAGCCTTCCTGATGCATCAGATCATGATCCAGGACCAGTTCACATAAAGGTGTGCCGATATTGCCGCCGACCAGTGCTTTCTCTTTGAAAGCCTTCTTCAGCAGTTCGTAGACGATGGTGGTCGTCGTGGTTTTGCCGTTAGTGCCGGTAATCGCGATGTAGTGCTGTCTGGCGGATACGTCAAAGGCCAGCTCGATCTCCGTGATGATCCTGATGTTTCTTTCGTTCAGACGTTTTACGATCGGTGAAACAGGCGGAACGCCCGGGTTCTTGATGACCAGATCGTAGTCTTTTTCAAAAACGGACATGTCCTGATCGTAAATCGTGACGCCCATTTCTTCCAATTCTTTTATTTCGTTTTCAGAGGGTGCTTTCCTCTCTGAAAGATATATTTGTGCACCGAGCTGATGCAGAACCTTGATGGCTGCCATGCCCGAACGGGCCAGTCCGATGACCAATACTTTTTTGTTCCTATATTCCATACCCCTAATTCTATCATTATTGTTGACTTATTAAAATGATTGTATAAAAATGAAATTGATGAATGCTAAGGTATCACTCAGCAATCCGGCAGACGATTATTTCGATGAAGTACTTGTTGAAAATATCGCCGACAGAAACTGCTTTTCCTATACAGATAACGACGGTTTCTTGTGCGAAATGTGTGTGTATGATGACGGGCTTTGCCTGTTTCGACAAGGAGATGATCATATGCTGGAACTGCATTTAAAAACCGACTATTATGCCAAGATAACGGCACCCGAGGGCGTATGTAAAATCGATGTAAAAGTAGTTGATTTTAAATATCATAGTGATATATTAGAAATGCATTACCTCATAAATGACGAGGAACGGCTTATAAAAATCAATTATTGCTAGGAGTGAAGTGTTAAAAATGGCCAGTGCTAAGTCTATGACAGACATCGCTTACGATGTCATCTCAAAGAAAAAACGTGCAGTACAGTTTAGTAAGCTTTGGGAGGAGGTTTCCAGGCTCTACGGAGTTTCTAATGACAAGGTTGCACAATTCTATTCTGATCTGACATTCGATTCCAGATTCGCATCATTGAAAGACAACAAATGGGATCTGGTCGAGAGACGCAAATTTGCGGAATCACACATCGACCTTTCCGAGATTGAATTAGGTGATGACGAACCGGAAGAAGGAATGGAAGAACAGGATTCACCTATGAATAACAGCGATGAATATTAAGACTCTTCGGAGTCTTTTTTTCTGTATAATGTTGGTATGAAATACGCCATATTCGACTTTAACGGAACGATCCTTGATGATGTGGATGTCTGCATTCAGGCGGAGAATCATACGATCAGACACTTCGGACTGCAAAGAGGACCGATCGATTTAGACGAGTACCTGCATCTGTTCACTTTCCCGGTCAAAAACTATTATGAGAATGTCGGTTTTGACTGGTCGAAATTCTCCTATGAAGAAGTCGGCCAATACTGGTTTGACTGGTATCGTGCTTTACGTGATGAATACAAGGTATTTGACGGCGTGATCGATGTGTTAAAGAAGAGCAGGGAAGAGGGCTATTCCAATATATTGCTTTCTGCTTCCAGTCTGGTTGAACTTCAAAAACAATTGAAGGAACTGGACATTGAAGAGTACTTCGATGAAGTGCTGGGCATTGATAATATCTATGCCGGATCCAAGGTCGATATCGCCTTGAACTGGATAAAGGACAAGGATCCTGCAAAATGCATCATGATCGGCGATACTCTTCATGATCTGGATGTTGCCAAAGCGATGGGCGTCGACTGCGTGCTGGTGGCCAAAGGACATCAGGCAAAAGAGATCCTGACAGAAAACTGGGACAAGGTCGTTGACGATATAAGAGAGGTGAAACTGTAATGAGGATCGGTCAGTCAAAAGATATTCACAAACTGGTAGAAGGAAGAGATCTGATCATCGGCGGAGTGAAGATCCCTTATGAAAAAGGTCTCTTGGGCCATTCCGATGCCGATGTACTGCTGCATGCGATCATCGAATCGCTGATCGGTGCCATGGGCCTCAAGGATATCGGCACGCATTTTCCGGACACAGATCCCAGATACAAAGGCATCTCGTCTCTGCTTCTGCTGGATGAGACGTATAAGATGCTGGAAGAAAACGGCTATGAGATCGTCAATATCGATTCTTTGATCAATATCGAAAAACCGAAAATGGCGCCGCACATCGATCAGATGCGAAGAAACATTGCGGAACATCTTCATTGCGATGAATCCCGGATCAACGTCAAAGCGACCAGAGGTGAGGGCCTCGGCTTTGTCGGCAGAGGAGAAGGGGCGATCGCTTATGCAGTATGCCTGATTGACGAAAAAAGATAAACAAAGCATAAAAAACAGCGCAGGATTTAAATCCCGCGCTGTTTTGGTTTTGATGATTAGATCTTGTTGTCGCAGCCTAAGACGTCGACGATCTTGTGTTTGACTAACTGCTTGATGTTTTCTCTTGCAGGTTTGAGATATTCTCTCGGGTCAAACTTTTCAGGATGTTCGTTGAAGAACTTTCTGATTGTGCCGGTCATGGCAAGACGTAAGTCGGAGTCGATGTTGATCTTGCAGACAGCCATCTTGGAAGCCTGTCTTAACTGATCTTCAGGAACACCAACTGCATCCGGCATATTGCCGCCGTTTTCGTTGATCATCTTGACATATTCCTGCGGAACAGAAGATGAACCGTGTAATACGATCGGGAAGCCCGGGAGTCTCTTAGAGACTTCTTCAAGAATGTCGAATCTGAGTGGTGGAGGTACCAGGATGCCTTCTTCGTTTCTGGTGCACTGTTCAGGTCTGAACTTGTAAGCACCGTGAGAAGTACCGATAGCGATAGCTAATGAGTCACAGCCTGTTCTTCTGACGAATTCTTCGACGTCTTCCGGTCTTGTGTAGGATGAATCTTCTGCAGAAACGGAAACTTCATCTTCAACACCGGCTAAAGTACCTAATTCAGCTTCTACAACGACACCGTGAGCGTGTGCATACTCAACAACCTGCTTCGTGATGGCGATGTTCTCTTCAAATGGTTTTGAAGAAGCGTCGATCATGACGGAAGTGAAACCGTCATCGATACAAGACTTACAAGTTTCGAAGCTGTCACCATGGTCGAGGTGCAGGACGATTGGAAGACCGGTTTCGATAACTGCTGCTTCAACCAGCTTTACCAGATAAGTTCTGTTGGCATAAGCTCTTGCGCCTTTTGAAACCTGGAGGATAACCGGAGCGTTGCATTCTTTAGCAGCTTCAGTGATACCCTGGATGATTTCCATGTTGTTGACGTTGAAAGCACCAATCGCGTAGCCGCCATTATATGCTTTCTCAAACATTTCTTTAGATGTTACCAATGGCATAAAAACTATTCTCCTTTTTCTACAATCATTATAACGCAAAAACCGGGAGATAGAGTTGATTAATGAAAGCAGACCGGCAAGTTAACGGTGCAATAAAAACAGTGCTTTTTTAAGCTTTCATAGTATAATCTAGTAGTATGAGTTTGATAGAAGTTAAAAATGTAAGTTTTTCTTATAACGAGACAAAAAAGGCGGTCGATGACGTCAGTTTTGAAGTGGAACAGGGTTCCTATGTTACGATCATCGGCCATAACGGTTCGGGCAAGTCGACACTGGCGAAGCTGATCGCCGGCTTATTGCCGATAAAAGAAGGCAAGATCATCATCGATGGTCTGGAAGTCAACGAAGAAAACATCGGCAAGATCCGCACGAAACTCGGCATCGTGTTCCAGAATCCCGACAACCAGTTTATCGGTTCCACCGTCAAGGATGATATCGCCTTCGGTTTGGAAAACAAACAGGTGAAACAGGAAGACATGGACGGCATCATCAACGAGTATGCCGATAAGGTCGGTCTGCATGATTTTCTGAACTATGAACCGCAGAATCTTTCCGGCGGACAGAAGCAGCGTGTGGCGATTGCCGGCATTCTGGCGATGAAGCCGAGCATCCTCATCTTTGATGAGGCAACTTCGATGCTGGACCCGAAGGGCAAGAAAGAGATCAAGAAACTGATGTACGATCTGGCCGGCGGGGATGATATCACGATCATTTCGATCACCCACGATATCGAAGAGGTCTTACAGTCGGATGACTGCGTCGTTTTAAACAAGGGAAAGCTGTTTATGCACGATACACCGGAAAAGGTCTTTATGCATGCGGATAAGCTCAGACAGATCGAACTGGATGTGCCGTTTATTGAAAAAGTCAGAGAAGTGTTTGGAAAAAAGAAGATCAAACTTAAAGCTGATGATCTGGAAGGAATGGTGGACGAATTATGCCGATCAAGTTCAAAGCGTTAAGTTATATCTACAATAAGGACATGCCTTATGCCCATAAGGCACTGGACAATATCAATCTGGAGATCACTGAGGGCGTCATCACTGCCGTGATCGGTGAGACCGGTTCGGGCAAATCGACGATGGTCGAACATCTCAATGCCTTATTGCTTCCTTCGGAAGGCAGCCTTGAGGTTTTGGACTATACGATTAAGGCCGGTGAGAAACAGAAGTTTTTAAAGCCGTTAAGGAAGGATGTCGGTCTGGTTTTCCAGTTCTCCGAATATCAGCTGTTTGAGGAGACGGTCATCAAAGACGTCGCCTTTGGTCCGCTCAATTTCGGCTTTACGCCGCAGGAAGCGCTTGAGCAGGCAAAAAAGGCTTTGAAGATGGTCAAGATCTCCGAAGACCTCTTTGAAGTTTCACCGCTGGAACTTTCCGGCGGTCAGAAGCGCCGCGTGGCGATCGCCGGCATCATCGCCTGCGATCCGAAGGTCATCGTTCTGGATGAACCGACAGCCGGTTTGGATCCGAAGGGTTCCAAAGAGATCATTGATCTGTTCATCAATCTCAACAAGACGGAGAAAAAGACGATCATCATCGTTTCCCATGACAATGAGATGGTCTACAACTATTGTGATGAAACCGTTGTTTTGTCTCATGGCAAGATCGTTTACCATGGACCGACGGATGAATTGTTTGCCGATAAGGAAAAGCTGAAGGAATACAATATGCTGGAACCGCAGATTGTCGTCTTCAGAAACGCCCTTATCGAAAAAGGATTTACGCTTTCCAGGAATGCGCGTACCCTTGAGCAGATCGCTGACGAGGTCGCAAGGCAGGTGAAACGATGAATAATTTAGTTTTCGGTAAATACATTCCGATCGATTCCCTGATGCACAGACTCGATCCGCGGGCAAAGCTGATCGGGCTTTTCCTGATGATCGCCGCAGTCTTCATTCCGAAAAGCTGGTGGGTCTTCTTAGTCATTGCCTTGCTTCTGGCGGTTGCTCTGCTTCTTGCCAAGATCGGCATCAAGATGATCGTGCAGTCTTTCAAGCCGATGATCATGATGATGATCTTCTTACTGGTGATCAACTCTTTGACCATCAAGACCGGTGACGTGATGTTTACGATCGGCACCTTTGCGGTATACAAGGATGCCATATTCAATACTCTGTTTGTCATTACGAGACTTCTTTTGATGATCTCGATTACGACCTTGCTGACGGCAACGACCAATCCGTTAGATCTGACTTTAGGCATCGAATGGCTGCTCAAACCGCTGGAAGTCATTCATTTCCCGGCACATGAAGTGGCTATGATGGTTTCCATTGCCCTTCGTTTCATTCCGACGATCATTGAAGAGACGATGCGCATTATGAATGCCCAGAAGTCGCGCGGCGTCGATTTTGAAAACGGCAGGCTGGCCGAAAAGATCTCAGCCATCCTTTCTTTGATCGTGCCGTTATTCTCGGTTGCCTTTGAACGGGCTTATGAACTGGCAGATGCCATGGAAGCCAGAGGTTATGTACCGGGCGAAAAGCGAACCCGTTATCATGTCCTGCATTTCCGCTTCATGGATTATCTGTTCATCTTTATCTGCATGGCCATCCTTGCCTTCTCCATCCTTTCGCGGATTTATCTATGAGATATAAGGTTATCCTGGCCTATGACGGCCGCAATTATGCCGGCTTTCAGTCGCAGAAAAACGCCACCGCGATACAGGATATCGTGGAAGGGGCGATCGAACGGGTCTTTTCGGAAAAGATCCGCATCATCATGTCTTCGAGGACCGATGCCGGCGTTCATGCGTATGGCCAGGTCTTTCACTTTGATACCGACAAGGAAAAGGATGAAGGAAAACTGAAGTTTTCTCTCAATTCCTTATTGCCGGATGATATCCATGTTGTTGAAGTAAAAAAAGTCAGCCGGGATTTTCATGCCCGTTATTCGGTCAAGAAAAAGACCTATGAATATCTGATCAATCTGGGGGAATACGACGTCTTTTTAAAGGGCAGAGCTTTTCAATGTTTCTACAAGCTGGATGTCGATCTGATGAAAGAAGGGGCAAAGCTGTTTTTGGGAGAACATGACTTCTCTTCCTTCAATACCTCCTCTTTAAAGGAATACCCCAATCAGGTCAGAAATATCACTGAATTCTCGATCACCCGCAAAAAAGACATCCTGAAGATCAGGGTGACCAGCTCCGGTTTTCTGAGAAATATGGTGCGCATTATGGTCGGCACATTGATCGATCTGGGCAGAGGCAAGAAGAGCCTCGATGATATCAAAGACATGCTGGAACATCCATGCAAGTCCACCAGACGATACAACGCCGATCCCAACGGCCTTTATCTGGTAAAGATTTTCTATTAAAATAAGACATATGAACAAACAGATTGCAAAAATCATATCGGTTCTGGAACTGATCGTGGCCGTTGTCATGTATTTTGCGGTGGCTTATCAGTTTGACAACGATCCGATTATCATGAAGATTTTGCCATATACCGACTTTGAAGCAACGCTTCTTCGTCTTTCGATCTACATCATTCCGGGCATCAATATCATTGCCGGCTTTTTCGGGATCACCTTCAATACCAAGGGTATCCTGTGCTTCGCCGGTGTGCTCGAACTTCTGGCCGCTTATCTTACCTTGTACTTCAAGGGCAAGAGCGATCTGATGAATTTCATGGGAATCGCGATGATCGTCATGGGTGTCCTGTTCATCATCTGTGTTTTGACTTTGAAAGATCCGAAGAAAGTCAAAAAGGAAAAGCCAAAGAAAAAATAAAAGATCCCGCAAATACGGGATCTGTTTTTTTATACATGGTGCCGACTATAGGACTTGAACCTACCACCTACGCGTTACGAGTGCGTTGCTCTACCGGATGAGCTAAGTCGGCATCAGATCTTCAGCGAATACCTTCCCAGAAGCTGTCTTGGTACAGCGTATGCGAAGTTTTCTTCTGAATCGACTTTTATAATACCACGATTAAGGCAATCTGCACAAATTTGATCGACAATTATTTTTTCCGCCTTGAAAAGGTCATCCTTGTCGATGTTCATTTTGAATAAAACGGTGCATTTATCAGAAAAATCGGAAACACAGTAAGCGGCGATATCCGGATCAGCACTGTAGTTTTCGATCGCGGCCTGCAGCTTCTTCAGTCTGCTGTTTTCATTGTCTTTTTCATTGACCTGCTCGACAAATTTGTAGTCGCTGCGGTGTTCCTTGATGAAGGCGTCATTTTGAGCCATGCTTTCTCCAATCGCCCGGATGGATTTGACGGTATCGATGGAAGCGATGTTTGAGATATTCAAAGATCTTCAAATCTTCCTTTTCTTCCTTGCTTGAAGCGAGTTTGCGGAAAACAGAATCGTCTTTGACGACCCGGACTTTTAAGATGACATTGGGATCGGAAAGATCATTGACATGTGCTGCCGTATCGACTTCATAGACCGTGATGTCGCTTTCTTTGCGGTATCCGAGTTTTTCCAGCATCTGCTCGGTCATGCGGTTGCCTTTATCGACCTGCGGTTCAATGAGCAGTTTGGAGACTCTTTCCTGTTTAAGATAGTCGCTCATCAGACCATGGAAGGTTTTGAAAAGTTCCTCATCGTAATAGTTGATCAGAAAACCGTGGGGAGCCAGTGCCGTATATTTGCTGGAAAGGAAAGATTCCTTCTTTAAAAGCAGGGAAGAAAGAGCGAGACAGGTATCGTGTTCATCGCTGGCTTCGATAAAGGATGCCTTGTATCCCTTGGACACCATATAGTCTGACCAGTAGGATGTCTGAAAAATGGAAGCATCCGGTTCAGCGGAAGAAAAATCATTGAAATTGTTTGCATCTGTCTCGTACAGTTTCATAACTTTATTATAATATATTTTCTTTTGCAGGTACTCTGTGTATCGAAAAAGTTTTCATAGTTTGGACGGCTTCTTAAAAGAAAATCCAAAACCAAAACAAAAAGACCTGAAATTCGATAAAAATCCTTTATAATTGCGTTTTTTCCTTATTTCTATGATAGAATTATAACGTTTGAAATTAAGAAAGAAGAGAAACGAAAAGAATGAAAGAAGTATTCGATTTTGATTTCTACGGTCGTAAGTTAAGCATCGAGACCGGTGAGATCGCTAAGCAGGCCGGAGGGTCTGCCCTGGTAAGGTATGGTGACACGGTTACGCTGTCAACTGCCTGTGCCTCAAGTGTCGCAAAGGACACTGATTTTTTCCCATTAACTGTATCTTTTGAAGAAAAGCTCTACTCTGCCGGCAAGATTCCGGGCGGCTTCTTAAGAAGAGAAGGCCGTCCTTCCGAACATGCCACTTTAACAGCAAGACTGATCGACAGACCGATCCGTCCGCTCTTCGCTGAAGGTTTCCGTAACGAAGTTCAGGTCGTCAACACCGTTCTGTCCACCGATACTGACTGCTCACCTGAGATGTCGGCAATGTTAGGTGCTTCGCTTGCCTTATGTATTTCCAATATTCCGTTTGACGGTCCGATCGCCGGCGTTAAAGTCGGTTATGTCGATGGCGAGTTTGTTGTCAATCCGACAGTCGAACAGCTTTCCAGATCCGAGATCGATCTGACGGTTGCCGGTACCAAGGAAGCTCTCAACATGGTTGAAGCCGGTGCTCATGAAGTCAGCGAAGATCTGATGCTGGATGCATTGATGTTCGGTCATGAGAAGGTCAAAGAACTCTGTGAGATGGAAGAACAGATCATTGCCAAGGTCGGTAAAGAAAAGATGGAAGTCGTTCTTTACGAAATCGATCCGCGCGTTAAGGAATACGTCAACGCCAATGGTAAGGCAAGACTGGAAGCAGCTGTATCGATCCACGACAAGCTGGAATCCTATGCTGCACAGGAAGGCATCACCAATGAGATGAAGGAACACTTCGCCAATGATGCTGAACTGAGCGAAAAAGAAGCAGACAAGCTGGTCAAGCAGACCAATGAATACTGCACCGAGATCATTGCCAACGAAGTCAGAAGACTGATCTCCGATGAAAAGATCAGACCTGACGGCAGAGCACTCGATGAGATCAGACCTCTGGATTCACAGGTCGACCTCTTGCCGAGAGTTCATGGTTCCGCAATGTTTACCCGTGGTCAGACACAGGTTATGTCCATCACGACTTTAGGCCCTTTAGGTGACAACCAGATCATCGATGACCTGACAGAAGTCGAAGAAAAGAGATTCATGCATCAGTACAACTTCCCGCCTTACTGTGTCGGTGAAGTCGGCAGAATGGGTTCTCCGGGCAGAAGAGAGATCGGTCACGGTGCTTTAGGTGAAAGAGCTCTCTTACAGGTTCTTCCTTCAGAAGAAGAATTCCCATATGCGATCAGAACGGTTGCCGAAGTCATGGAATCCAACGGTTCCAGCTCACAGGCTTCGATCTGTGCCGGTACAATGTCCTTAATGGCAGCCGGTGTTCCGATCAAGGCTCCGGTCGCCGGTGTTGCGATGGGTCTGATCACCACCGGTGACAACTACTCCATCCTTACCGATATCCAGGGTATGGAAGACCACTATGGCGATATGGACTTCAAGGTTGCCGGTACAAGAGATGGTATCACTGCTTTGCAGATGGATATCAAGTGCAAGGGTATTACCAGAGAGATCTTCAAGGAAGCACTTGCACAGGCTCATAAGGGCAGAATGGAAATCCTGGACAACATGGCAACAGCCATTGCTGAACCGAGAAAAGAAGTCAGCAAGTATGCGCCGAAGATGGTTACCTTCACGATCCCGACTGACAAGATCAGAGAAGTCATCGGTACCGGCGGTAAGGTCATCAACGACATTATCGACAAGTGTGACCAGGTCAAGATCGACATTGATGATGACGGTAAAGTTGTCATTTACCACACTTCCAAGGAAGCCATCGATAAGGCTAAGGCCATGATCGATGACATCACCAGAGAAGCCAAGGTCGGTGAGATCTATGATGCAACAGTCGTCAGACTTGAAAAGTTCGGTGCTTTCGTTGAACTGTTCAAGGGTACGGATGCCTTATTGCATGTATCCAAGATCAGACATGAGAGAGTTGACAAGCCGGAAAGCGTCTTAAAGATCGGCGACAAGATCAGAGTCAAAGTCGTTGAGATCGACGAAAAGGGCAGAGTCAATGTTTCCGCCAAAGACCTCTTACCGAAGCCGGAAAAGGCTCCTAAGAAGGAAAAGAGCGAAAAGAAAGAAACTGTCAAAGAAGAAAACGCTGAAGAACCAAAGGAAGAAAAGAAAAAGACCTTCGGTGAGATCCGTTTCTTCGGAAAGAAAAACTAATGAATGAAAATGCCAGTCAATTGTGACTGGCATTTTTTATCCGATAATTTCGATTTCGTGCGGGTAGTGATTGAGCACTTCACATCCTTCGTCGGTGACGATGACCAGATCTTCGATCCGGCAGCCCAGGGTATCGGGATCATAGATGCCAGGCTCGATCGAGAAGATGTTGTCGGTTTCCGTCAGATCTTTAAAGGCGGCAGAAACATCGCCGTATTCGTGATCTTCAATACCGATAAAGTGGCCTAAACGGTGGGTGAAGAATTTTCCATAGCCGCCGTTTTCAATGACATCTCTGGCGGTCTTGTCGATATCGCAGAGACGAACACCTGCCTTGACAGCTTTGGTGGCATCTTCGTTGGCTTTTTTCACCAGTTCATAGACCTGTCTTTGTTTCTCACTCGGTCCCTTTTTAAAGAAGAAGGTCCGGGTCATGTCGGAACAATAGCCTTTGTAGGTGCAGCCGACATCAAAGAGCACGGCATCGCCGACCTGAAGTTTTGTATCATCCGGCATGTGATGGGGATCGGCACTGTTCTTGCCGAAGGCGACGATGGATGGGAAGGAGAAGCCTTCAGCACCCAGTTCCTTGTAGATGTCTAAGGTCTGATCGGCCACTTCTTTTTCAGTGACACCTTCATAGACCAGCTTCTTGAAGCGTTCCATGGCAGCGTCGTTGATTGCCGATGACTTGCGCATGAGTTCTTTTTCGTGTTCGTCCTTTACTGCTCTGGTCTTATCGACGGCAATCGAACCGTCAATGAATTCCTTTGCCAGTTTTGCCTGCTGCATCGGTAGCAGGAAGCGGGCCACCAGCATCTTGTCGACGCCGAGGACTTCGTCTTTGCCGATATATGGGGACAGCAGATCGCTGATGTTGTCTCCGTCGTTGTATCTGACGACTTTTACCTGTTCATCTTCTTCAAATGGAAAGAGATTGTTTAAAAACAGGACCGGTTTCTGATCTCTTCTCAGCACAAGAGCCAGGAAACGTTCTCCCGGATAGATCCGCTTGCCGATCAGATAGTAGATGGCGGTCGGATCACTCACCAGGATGGCATCAGCCTTTGATCTTTTTAATACATTTTCGATTCTTGTATTATTCATAGTTCATTATCTCCTGACTCTATTGTAATCGTTTCTAATCTTCGGGCAAGGAATAATTCTTCGTATTATAATAATACTATGCGTATGAGAAAGAAGAAGTGGGTACCTGAATTCCTGGCTCAGGAAGAAGAGTACCTGCTCAAAGATATGAAGAATCAGAAATGTGATCTTCCTCTCTATGTGGAGATCGGCATGGGCATGGGCGATTTCATCACCCAGAGCGCAAAAATGAATCCGTCGATCTTTTATATCGGTCTGGAGAGGGAAGAAACCTGTGTTGCCAGAGCGATCAAAAAGGCGGCCGAAGATGAATCGCCATAAAGCTTGTATTTGAAACTCTGCACATTGTTAGTCTTAACATTTAAGACGACACGGTGAAGACCGTTGGGCAGATCGCGCTCTATCACGTTCAAGCCCAGGCTCCTAAAAAGGAGTTCACTGTGATCGCGGCTCTTAAATGGCTCGGTCAGAACTAACCTAACGTTACCACGAGCCAGAGAGGCTAGCATGGCCGAGGTTTTAAGCTGGGCGCTGGAAGTAGTTAGATCAATCTTAATACTCTCCCACTCCGTTGTCACAGACGTAGGTTCAGACTTATTGGGATCTTTCCAGCGACTCCCGGTTATGCGAATGGGAGCGCAACCATCCGCTCCTAAAAACTCGACCTTGGCACCGAACATAGCGAGAACATCCGCCAAGTCGCGCATGGAGCGCTGGCTCAAGCC
>ONXX01000059.1 GCA_900321955.1 uncultured Bacillota bacterium
GATCGCCATTGCGGGCCTGTATTTTTTATGCATGAACTCGGTTTCCGGCATCAATATCGGCGATCTGTTTCTGCTTTGCGGCGTTTTTGTCTTTGCTCTTCAGATCATCGCCATCGACCGCTTTGCCAGACAGTGTGATCCTTTGACCCTGACTTTTTTATCACAGACAGTGGTTGCCGGCCTGGCCTTGATCGTGGTGATCTTCAAGGAACAGCCTTCCCTGACCGATTTGCGGGCTTCCTTGTTTCCGATCTTATATATCGTCTTTCTTTCCGATCTTCTGGCCCAATGTCTGCAGATCCGCTACCAGAGGGATCTTGATTCGTCCCTTGCTTCACTTTTAATGAGCTTTGAATCGGTTTTCGGGGCATTCTTTGGCTGGCTGATCTTACATCAGGTGACGAGTGTCAAGGAGATCTTCGGCTTTGCCCTGGTGTTTGCGGCGATACTGATTGCCGAATCGAAGTAGTTGATTCATAAACAAAATACGTTATAATGAAATGGTTAGTTTTTCGAACTAACTGTTTTTTATGAGGAATTTATGGAAACAAACATTTTTAAGCAGATCTCATGTCTTGATCACGAACTGAAAGAGTACATGGTGGGCGGTGTGGAACTGCACAAAATGCTCAACCTGACGCAGTTTCAGATTCTGCTCTATCTCTTCAAAAACGAGAATGAAGATGTCTGTCAGAAGGATCTTCAGGAAGAGATCCATCTCAAGAAGGCATCGATCACGGCCAGTCTGGATTCTTTGGAGGATAAGGGTCTGGTCTATCGTGAGACCAGTGAGAGTGACGGCAGGAAGAACTACATCCGTTTAAGCGAGAAGACAAAGGGCTTCAGCGATGCATTCAAGGAGCGGTCCAGACAGCTTTATGAGCGGATCGAAAAGGATCTGTCCAAGAAAGAGCTGGAAGTATTCAGCGAAGTGATCGACAAGATCCGTGAACATATCAGGGAGGCGGAAGATGAAACTGATCTTTAAATATCTGAAGCCTTATCTTTTCATTGTTCTGTCGGTCGTGGCCCTGACCTTTGTTCAGGTACAGACGGAACTCACCTTGCCGGACTACATGTCCGGTATCGTGACCAACGGCATCCAATACGGCGGCGTCACAGAAGAAATGCCTCATCTTATTACGGCAAAGGATATGGACGATGTCCTGTCGTTTTTAAGTGAAAGCGAAAGAGAAAATGTCCTTGCAAAGTATCAGCGGATCAAGGCCGGTTCAAAGGGTCAGGTCGATGACATGGAAGTGGAGTTCAGGGAAGATGTCTGGCTGATCAATGAGGAAGATGAAGAGACAAAGGCGCTTTTGCGTGAGCCTTTGGTCTATACCTATCTGGCGAGAGTGAATCATTTATCTCTGGATGATGCTGATGCGATCAGAAAGCTTGCCGCATCTTATGAAGACAATTACAGCGGCATGATCCGCTTCTTCATACGTGATCTCTACAGGAATGCCGGCATGGCGATCGATCAGATCCAGAACCGCTTCATCCTTTCCAGCGGCATGAAGATGCTGGGGAT
Source organism: uncultured Bacillota bacterium (assembly GCA_900321955.1). Next base: position 1,535 of record ONXX01000059.1, read on the forward strand.
TGCGGCGATCGGTGTCTGTGTCCAGATCCTTTCCACTTATCTGGCGACCCGTACGGCAGCCAAGATCGCAGCTAAGATGCGCAAGGACGTCTTTGAGAAAGTCGAGTCTTTCTCTTCGAGCGAATTCTCCCGCTTCTCAACGTCGTCTTTGATCACCAGGACCGGCAACGATATCACCAAGGTCCAGCAGCTGATCCAGATGATGATGCGGATGATGCTGATGTCGCCGATCATGGGCATTACGGCAGTCGTCAAGGTCCTGCGTTATCCGAATATTTCCTGGCTTTTGATGGTGGCGATCGGTGTCATCATCTGTGCGATGATCGTTCTGGCCGTCTTTGCGGTGCCGAAGTTTGAGATCATCCAGAAGCTGACCGATCGGCTCAACTCGATCATGCGCGAGTTTCTGGATGGCATGCTGGTCATACGTGCTTTCAATTCGCAGAAGATCGAAGAGAAGAAGTTCGATGACATCAATTCCGATTTCAGAAGGATCGACCGTTTTGTTTCCAATATCATGAATATCATGGGTCCGGTCATGACACTGGTCATGAACTCACTGACGGTTGCCATCACCTGGTTTGCCGCCAGGCAGATCGATATCGATGCGATGACGATCGGCGAGATGATGGCTTTTACCCAGTATGCCATGCACGTCGTCATGTCCTTCATGTTTGTCACGGCGATGTTCTTTATGATCCCGCGTTCTCTGGTTTCCGTGAAGCGTATCCGGGAAGTTCTGGATACCGAAAACACGATCCTGGATCCCAAGGAGCCAAAGAGTCTGCCGGAAGAAAACGGTTCGCTCATCTTCGATCATGTCTTTTTCCGTTATCCGGGAGCGGAGGAATCCGTTCTGGAGGATGTCAGCTTTGAGGCCAGACCGGGAGAGACTGTCGCTCTGATCGGTTCGACCGGTTCGGGCAAATCGACGATCATCAAGCTGATTCCGCGCCTGTTTGATGTCAGCGAAGGGAAGATCACCTACTGCGGTCTGGATCTGCGGGACGTATCACAGAAACAGCTTCACGATAAGATCGGTCTGGCGACCCAGAAGGCCATCCTGTTTACCGGTGATATCCGTTCCAATATTGAATTCGGAAGAAAGATCCCGGAAGAAGATCTGAAAGAGGCCATCTCCATTTCCCAATCGGAAAACATCATCGCCGAAAAGGAAGAGGGGCTTTCAGCCAAGATCACCCAGGGCGGCACCAATGTGTCCGGCGGTCAGAAGCAGCGTCTTTCGATTGCCAGAGCTCTGGCCCAGAAAAAGAATATCTATATCTTCGATGATTCTTTCTCGGCTTTGGATTATGAGACCGACAAGAAACTGAGAAGTGCACTCAATGAACTGATCGAAAAGACAAAGGCGACGGTCTTCATCGTTGCCCAGAGGATCTCGACGATCAAGAATGCCGACAAGATCCTGGTCATTGATGAGGGAAAGATTGTCGGTGAAGGAAAGCATGAGGATCTCTTAAAGAACTGCGATGTCTATGCACAGATCGCTTATTCCCAGCTTTCCAAGGAGGAACTTGCCTGATGCCGCCGATGAGAGTCGCTGAAAAGCCCAAAGATTTCAAAGGCACTTTAAAACAGCTGGCCGGCTATGTCAGGCCATACTACGCCAGGATCATTGCTTCTTTGATCCTGATGGTCATTTCGACCGTAATGTGCATTTACGGTCCGAAACTGATCGGTGATGTCACAACAAATATTGCCCAGGGCATTGTTGCCAAGTATCAGGGCACGGGTGGCATCGATTTTGACAGGATCGCTTCTTTGGTGAAGATGATCCTGCTCATCTATTCCGTGTCGGCGCTGATCGACTATCTGGTCAATTACCTGCACGTCAACATTGCCGTCAATATCTCTTATAAGCTGAGAGATGATATTTCCAGGAAGATCAATACGCTTCCTTTGAAGTATTTTGATTCCAAGACTCATGGCGATGTCTTATCCAGGGTCACCAATGATGTCGACAATATCTCCAATAACCTGACGATGACGATCTCCCAGGTTCTCAATTCGATGGTGAACATCGTCGGCGTACTGTTCATGATGCTGACGATCTCCTGGAAGCTGACGCTGATCTCTTTGATCGTCATTCCGCTTTCCGGCTTGATCGCTGCCTTCATGGTCAAGAAGTCGCAGAAGCACTTCAAGGCCCATTCTCATTATCTGGGCGAGATCAACGGTCACGTCGAAGAGATGTATTCGGGCCATCTGCTGGTCAAGACCTACAACTACGAAGAAGAGTCGATCCGCCGTTTCGATGAGCTCAATGATGAACTGTATAATGCTGCCTATAAATCGCAGTTTTATTCCGGCATCATGCATCCGCTGACAGGCTTTTTGCAGAATGTCGGCTACGTGGCAGTCTGTCTGGTCGGCGGCTTTGAAGTCATTAACGGCAACATGGCGATCGGCGATATCCAGGCTTTCACGACTTATGTCAGAAGGCTTCAGCATCCGATGACTTCCATTGCCCAGCTGATGAATACCATCCAGACGATGGTTGCTGCGGCGGAAAGAGTCTTCAACCTGCTCAATGAAACGCAAGAGGAGGAAGATGCCAGGGATCCGGTTTCCATCTATGATGAAGACGGCAACATCGACATCAAGGGAAATGTCACCTTCGAGAATGTGCGTTTCGGCTATGAGCCGGACAAGATCATCATCAACGACTTCTCGATGTACGTCGCCCCAGGCAAGGATGTGGCGATCGTCGGTCCGACAGGGGCCGGCAAGACCACACTGGTCAAGCTGCTGATGCGTTTTTATGAGCTCAACGGCGGTGCCATCTATGTCGATGGAAGAAACATCAGGGATTACAGACGAAACGACTTACGTTCCATATTCGGCATGGTCTTACAGGATGCGTGGCTCTTTGACGGGACGATCAAAGAGAATATCCGTTTCGGCAAACCGGATGCCAGTGACGAGGAGATCTATGAGGCCTGCCGTCTGGCGCATGTCGACCGTTTCATCAAGACTTTGGAAAACGGCTATGATACCGTTGTTTCGGAAGATACCAGCGGCATCTCCCAGGGCCAGAAGCAGCTTCTGACCATTGCCAGAGCCTTCTTGAAGGATCCGAAGATCCTGATCCTGGATGAAGCGACTTCTTCGGTCGATACCAGGACGGAACAGCTCATTCAGGATTCGATGGAAGAACTGAGAAAAGGGCGTACGGCCTTTACCATTGCCCATCGTCTCTCGACCATCCGCAATGCCAATATCATCATCGTTCTGGATAAGGGCGATGTGGTGGAAGTCGGCGATCATGCCTCGCTGATGGAAAAGAAGGGCTTCTATTACAAGCTGTACAATTCACAATTTGAAAGCTGAGAAAACTTCCGCTGTCTGCGGAGGTTTTCTTATTGAGTAAATAGTATGAAGATAGTATAATTTCTATGTTTTAACATCATGAACAGTAGACGAATCAGCTATTACTACAAAAAATATTTCTGGCTCTTTGCGATCGGCATTGCAGCCGATATCATGGTCGATGTCTGTCAGACTTTTGTGCCTGAATTTTTAGGTGCGATCGTCGAGGTCGTTTCCAACAACGCCAATGTCCAGATCGCCGATATTACCGGCATCCTGCTCAACATCTTCCTGATCGCGACTGCTCTGATGGCCGGCAGAGCCATTCTTCGTTTTACGATCATGCGGGCTTCGGGCCTGATCGAGGCGGGTATCCGCCACGAGATGTTCTTAAAGGCCGAGAGATTATCACAGCGCTACTACCATGAAAACAAGATCGGTACGATCATGTCGTGGTTCTCTTCCGATGTGGAAGCAGTGGAAGAGTTCGTCGGCTGGGGCACGATCATGGCCGTCGATGCGGTCTTCCTTTCCCTGATCGCCTTATATAAAATGTTCCGTCTGGATCCGATCCTTTCGATGATCGCCATTTTGCCGATGCTGGCACTGGTGATCTGGGGCAACCGGGTCGAGAAGGTCATGTCGGACAAGTGGGAAGAAAGACAGAAGCAGTTCGACAAGCTCTACGACTTCACCCAGGAGACCTTTACCGGTATCCGGGTCATCAAGGCTTTTGTCAAGGAAGCCCAGGAACTGCGCGCTTTCTCCAAGGTCGCCAAGGAAAACAGCGATAAGAATCTGGAATTCGCCAAGATGTCGATCGCTTTTGATATCTGCATCGAAGTGATCATCGGCATCACGATGTCCGTTCTGATGGGGTGCGGTGCTTATTTCGTCTACCGCACGGTCATGGGTCTTCCGGTCAGCATCTTCGGTCATGTGATTACTTTGTCGGCCGGCAAGCTGACGACCTTTATCGGTTATGTCGATACTCTGATCTGGCCGATGATCGCCATGGGGCAGATCCTGCAGATGCATTCCCGTTTCAAGACTTCCAGTGGCCGTATCTATGCCTTCTTAGATCAGGAAGAAGAAATTCATAACGCGGAAAATGCCGTTGTCTTAAAGGACTGCAAGGGAAAGATCACTTTCAAAGACTTCTCCTTTGCCTATCCGGATGGTGATACCCATTCCTTGAAGAATGTCACTTTTGAGATACAGCCGGGCGAGATGGTCGGTCTGGTGGGCAAGATCGGTTCAGGCAAGACGACCCTGGTCAATACCTTGTTAAGGCTTTACAACATTGAAAAGGGCAAGATCTTTATCGATGATATCGATCTGATGGATATCGACATCACCAGTCTGCGCGATGCGATCGCCTATGTGCCGCAGGACAATTTCCTGTTCTCCGACAACATTAAAAACAATATTTCCTTTGCCAACAACAAGGCAGATATGAATGATATCCGCAATGCGGCAAAGTTTGCCGATGTGGATGACAATATCCTGGGCTTCTCGGAAGGCTATGAAACAGTGACCGGCGAAAGAGGTGTGACTCTTTCGGGCGGCCAGAAGCAGCGTATTTCCATTGCCCGGGCTTATATGAAGAATGCGCCGATCATGATCATGGACGACTCCGTTTCGGCGGTCGACGTCAAGACGGAAGAGACGATCTTAAACAATATCAATGAAAAGCGCAAGGGCAAGACGACGATCATCATCGCTTCCCGTGTTTCCACGGTTGCCCATATGGACAAGATCCTGGTTCTCAACGATGGCTGCGTAGAGGCGTTTGATACGCCGGCCAATCTTTTGAATACTTCACCGACATACCAGAAGATGGTCTATCTGCAGAAACTGGAGAGTGAACTCTAAATGAATGACGAACTGGAAAAACTGAAAGGTGACGTCAAGTTACCCTTACGTGTGATCATTAAGAGAACACTTAAGTATATCAGCAGTGAAAAGGGCGGCTTTATCCTCTCGCTTCTTTTGCTTGGGCTCAACGTCGTTCTGGATTCGATCTCGCCTTTATTCACCAGCCGCATCACCGATGAGCTGGTTCAGGACAACATCAATATCAAGCTGATCCTGAATCTGGTCTTGCTGTCATTTGCCTTGACCTGCATCAATCAGGCCTTCCTGTATCTGAATGCCAGGACTCTGCAGAACAGCGGCCAGAGGATCATCTACCGTTTGCGAAGAGAGATCTTTGAACACATCGAAAACATGTCGCTCAATCAGTTCAATGAGATGCCGGTCGGCTCCTTGGTCACCCGTGTCACTTCCTATACGGCTTCGATGTCCGATCTGTTTACCGGCGTCTTGGTCAGAATTCTGAGGGATATCACGACTCTGGTCGGCGTCTATGTGATCATGTTTGTGATCTCGCCGTCATTGGCGACGTCTCTTTTAGGAGTCATTGCGGTGGTCTTTGCCATCTCCTATGTCTTCTCCAAAATCGTCAGAGGCTTCTTCCGCAAGGAGAGAGCCTGCATCTCGGATATCAACACCTTCCTCAATGAAAACCTGGCCGGCATGAAGCTGACCCAGGTCTTCAA
>ONXX01000175.1 GCA_900321955.1 uncultured Bacillota bacterium
TTTCATGACGCCGCGGACGTTCATCTCGACCGGAGTGGCAGTCTCCACGCAGGCCTGGGCGATCTTATGGGCGCTTCTTGCGCATTCTTAACTGAAGTCCGGCTGGTGGTTCATGAAGACATCGGGATGGGCCAGGTAGTTGAATAAGCCGGTATGTAAGCCTTCGACGACGGAGTCGGCATAGACGCGAATCTCTTCATCGGTGTTGGCTTTGAAATAGTTGACGCCAAGTCCCAGAGCCTGGTCGTAGTGCTGACCGAAGATCATGTAGTCCAATCTCTTGCGCATCTGTTTTCTTTCTTCCAGGCAGAAGGGATAGTACTCGCTTTCAATGCCCAGTTTGATGTCGATGATCCCTTTGTATTTCTCTTTTAAGGAATTGATGGAATTGATGTAGTCATCCAACTGGCTCCAGTCCATGTGGGAACCCGGATGCGGGTAAAGGGAATAGGGCCCGTGGTCGGAAAAGCCTAAAACTTTATAGCCGGCTTTGATGGCGGCTTCTACGTATTCTTCGTCTGTTCCGGAAGCGTGTCCGCATCGTTTGGTGTGGCAATGGTAGTTGTAAGTAAACATATTCCTCTTCCTTTCCTTATTCTGTTTGAAAAGGTATTATACCTTCTGCGCTCTGATCTTTTCAAGGGTCTTTCGGATGATGTCCAGGACCTGATCAAAGTCGTCTTCATCGATGTCTCTCAAGGCGGCTTCGAAAGGTCCTTCCTTCTGTTTTAAGGGATTTAAGATCTGCGGGACCAGTGTCTTATAGGAGACGGCGATCTTCTTTCTTTGGCCGATGTCCATGGCGCTTTGGGAGACCACATCGGAGTAAATCTCTTTCATGCCGCAATGGGCGGCAATCAAGATGGCGGCCTTGCCTAAAATGCGATCGGCCTGATAGACAGGTCTGATCTTTCCTTCTTCATAGAGCTTCAACATGTCCAGCATCGGTACGATGCCTTTTTTATTGCTGGTGAAGATGATTTTTTCTTCATCGGCAACGACACATTTGCAGTCTTCTTTTTCCATGAAATCTTTGCAGTCCTGAACGTTCATTAGCGGTCCCTTTTTCTTTCTATCAAGATTTTACCATGTTTGTTTTCTTATTTCGGTTTTTGTGAAGATTGGAGGCCGAAAAAGATAGGAATCGGGTACAATAAAAGCAGAAGAAATAAAGGAGACAATATGCCATTTCGTAAAGACTTTTTATGGGGCGGTGCGACCGCTGCCAATCAGATCGAGGGTGCCTGGAATGTAGACGGCAGAGGTCCTGCTTTGACCGATGTCACGACCGGCGGTACTGCCACTGATCCGCGTAAGATCACCTATATTGATAAGGACGGCAAACCGGGATATATTACCAGACTGCAAAAGCTGCCGGAGGGTGCGCATTATGCCGTACTGGATGATTGCCTCTATCCGAATCACGACGGCATCGATTTCTATCATCGTTACAAGGAAGACATCGCTCTGTTTGCCGAAATGGGCTTCAAGGTCTTCCGTATGTCCATTTCCTGGTCAAGACTCTATCCGACCGGCATGGAAGAAGAACCAAACCAGAAGGGCATTGAATTCTACCGCAATGTCTTCAATGAACTGAAGAAATACAATATCGAACCACTGGTCACTATCTGGCATTTTGATACGCCGCTGTATCTGGAAGAGACCTTAGGTGACTGGAAGAACCGTGAACTGATTCCTCTGTTTGTCAAGTTTGCCAGGACCTGCTTCACTGAATTCAAGGGTTTAGTCAAGTACTGGTTAACGTTCAATGAGATCAACAACACGATCAACTTCCTGCCGGAGGATATGCCGGATTCCTATTTCCAGGATGCCTACCAGCACCTGCACAACCAGTTTGTCGCTTCTGCCAAGGCGGTCAAGATCGGTCATGAGATCGATCCGAACAACATGATCGGCTGCATGATCTGCGGCATCACCTACTATCCGCACACCGAAGATCCAAAGGATATCCTCTTCAACCGCTACAAATGGGAAAAGGGTATCTTCTATTGCGGCGATGTGCAGTGTTTCGGCCGTTATCCGACTTATGCCCAGAAGCTTTGGAAGGAACACAACGTCAAGCTCGACATCACGGAAGATGATATCAATTCCCTGATGGAAGGCACGGTCGATATGTATACCTTCTCTTACTACATGTCGATGTCCGTCACGACGCATAAGGGTGGTGAGGGTGCATCCGGCAATATGGTCAGAGGCACCAAGAATGAGTATCTGGAATACTCCGACTGGGGCTGGGCGTACGACCCGGATGGCTTGCAGTATTATCTGGAGATGATCTACGATCGTTATGAGAGACCTCTGATGGTCGTTGAAAACGGCATCGGCGCTTATGATACCGTCGAAGCCGACGGCAGCATCCATGACCCGTATCGTATCGACTACTTCCGCAAGCACATCGCTTCGATGAAGAAGGCAGTCGAAAACGGCGTTGACCTTAGAGCCTATACGACCTGGGGTCCGATTGATCTGGTTTCAGCTTCGACCGGCGAGATGAGAAAACGTTACGGTTTCATCTATGTCGATAAGCACGATGACGGTACGGGCACGCAAGCCAGATCCAAGAAGGATTCCTTCTACTGGTACAAGAAAGTCATCGCTTCCAACGGCGAAGATCTCGCTTAATCAAAAACTCGAAGAGGGTATGGAGTCATCCATATCCTTTTTTTCTGTCCGTTTTTTTGACCAGGCTCTTTTTACAAAGAGAGTAAGATGAGCTTGAAGGAGGAAATTATGAAAAGAGCAGAAAGATTAAGTGAACTTCGTATCGGACAGCAGATCTATGATGAGAAAGACGGGACAAAGTCCTATGTGGTCAAGTCGCTGGAGGATAAACTGGTACCTTACGTCATTGCGACCGACAATTCCTGTCACAGTCTGCGCAAGGGAATCTGGTTTATGGAAAAACCTTGAATATTTCCCGTATTTGGAAAATAGTTACCATATTATAATTAAGGTATAGGAGAGTAAATATAATATGAGCAAATACGATGTTTTCTCTAAGCCTTACAAGATCTGTAATGTAGAGATCCCGAATCGTTTCACGGTCATCCCGATGACGATGGGTGCTTTATCTTACGATGAGGAAGGCGGTTTTTCCGACAATCTGATCAGGTATTTTGAACTCAGGGCAAAGGGCGGTTTCGGTCTGATCATTCCGGGAGCGGCAGCGACCGATTACCATGTGGATCCGTATTCTGCTTTGGGACCTAACGTCAATACCAACAAACACTGGCAGGAAAGGGCAAAGGTACTTACGGATACCATCCACAAGGCCGGCACAAAGATTTTCTGTCAGATCACCATGGGTCTGGGCAGAAACTATCCGGGCCTGCCGGGACCTTCCGAGAATCCGGTCTGGCGCAATCCTGATGTGAAATCACCGGCATTGACCACTGAACAGATCCGGCAGAAGATCGCTGATATGATTGAAGGTGCCGTGGTTGCCAAGGAATGCGGCTATGACGGTGTCGAGATCCATGCGATGCACTGGGGCTATCTGCTCGATCAGTTCGGTATGTCTTTCTTCAACAGAAGGACCGATGAATACGGCGGAAACCTGGAAAACAGACTGCGCGCAGCCAGAGAGATCGTTGAAGGCATCCACGCAAAATGTGGCGATGACTTCCCGGTCGGCATGCGCTTAGGCTTGAAGACGTATATCAAGGACTACGATAAGGCAACACTGAGCGGCGAAGAGGAAGTCGGCAGGACGATAGAAGAAGGCGTTGAGATCGCTAAACTGTTAGAAAGCTACGGTTACAACTTCCTGGATGTCGATACCGGTACTTATGATGCCTTCTATTATGCCTGCCCGCCGATGTACAATCCGCAGGGATTTATGATCCCATTGGCTGCCAAGGCCAAAGCTGTGACCAATATCCCGATCATTGCCGGCGGCAGAATGCAGGACTACGATCTGGCAAAAGAAGCCATCGAAAAAGGCGAGATCGATGCGGTAGGTCTGGGAAGACCTTCCCTGGCTGATCCGGAATATCCAAACAAAGTCATGTCCGGTCAGACAGAAAAGATCCGTCCTTGTATCGGCTGCAACATGGGCTGCTTCAGAAGATGCGTCGAGACTTCGGAACCGGCTTCCTGTGCGGTCAATCCGCAGGCAGCCAGAGAACTGGTCGTCGGCTTGAAACCGGGCAATGGCGATAAGAAAGTCGTCGTTGTCGGCGGCGGTGTCGCCGGTATGGAAGCGGCAAGAACGTCTGCCTTAAGAGGATATCGCGTCACACTGTTTGAAAAGTCCGATCACTTAGGCGGTCATATTGTGGAAGCGGGTGCACACAGCTTCAAGTCTGAGATCGCCAAGCTCAATGCGTGGTATCAAAGAGAATTGAAGGATCTGGGTGTCGATATCAAGCTCGACCATGAGCCTTGTATCAACTGCATTAAAAAGCAGGAACCGGATGCCATTATTCTGGCGACCGGCACCAACGAAGTCCATCCGAATATTCCGGGTCTGGATAAGGCGGTTTCTTCTTTGGAAGCCATCAATCATCCGGAAAAGCTCGGTCAGAAAGTCGTCATCGTCGGCGGCGGTCTGGTCGGCTGTGAGATTGCCTTGGATGAGGCAAATCATGGCAAGGAAGTCATCATCATTGAAGCTCTTGATGACATCATGGCAGCCGGCGGCAACAGTGCTCCGTATCCGAACAAGCAGATGATCTGTGACCTCTTTGAGGCAAAAGGTGTTAAGGTCTGCACCTCCACGAAACTGGTGGAAGTTACCGACAAAGGTGCTGTCGTTGAAACAAAGGACGGCAATAAAACGGAGATTGAAGCAGATACCGTCGTTTCCGCATTAGGCTTCAGACCGGCACCAAACCTCAAGGAAGAATGGGCGGAGCTCAATGTACCGATGTATGAGGTTGGCGATGCGACAGGTGCTGCCACGATCATGAAGGCCATCTGGGAAGCCTACGACGCGGCTAACAGTATTTAATCGTTGAAACAGTTTATTCAAGAGAAGATGCCTGAAAACGGCATCTTTTTTATATAGCAAACAAGAAGACCTTAAAGCAGAGAAGGAATGCATATTTCTTTTAGGCCTGTTGTGCCAAATACACAAATAATGATATGAAGGAGGATATAATTGAAAAATAATTATAATATACATATAATATGATTATAAAAGATAAGCTTCGATTTGAATGGGATCAAAATAAAGATCGTACGAATCAAAAGAAACATTATGTTTCGTTTAAAGATGCGCTTACCGTTTTCCGGGATGAAGAAGAGAGATTCATTCTTATCAGTATAAGCAAGAGGGCAGAGATT
>ONXX01000043.1 GCA_900321955.1 uncultured Bacillota bacterium
TGCGATCTTCATGCACTGCCTCCCTGCTTACAGAGGCTATGAGGTAACTGAAGACGTTATCGACGGACCTCAGAGTGTTGTATTCGACGAAGCCGAGAACAGACTCCACGCTCACAAGGCTATCCTCGTGAACTGCTTCCTTAATTCGTAATCGGGGGCTTAATGGATAATAACGAAGAGATCGAAATCATTGAAGGCGAATTCACTCATACGATCTATAAGAGTGATTCCTACATGGTTTCAAAATTTAAAACCGACGATGGGGCCATTACCGTAACAGGCCCTTCTTTTGATTATGAAAGCGGCCAGCGTTATGTCTTAAGCGGCACCTATGTCGATCATCCCCGCTATGGCTTCCAGTTTTCGATGCTGAGCGTGGAGAAATACATTTCCACCAGAAAGGAAGAGATCCTTTCGCTTTTAAAGAGTTCTGCTTTCCCCGGCATCGGCAAAAAAGCAGCGGAAAAGATCTACGAACACTTCGGTGCCGATACCCTCATGGTTTTAAAGGATCAGCCGGAAAAGATCTATGAAGTGGAGCTTTCGGAAAAACAGTTTTTGTCCATACTGGCCGGTTTTGAATCAATGAGCGATCCGCAAAATGAGATCATTTTGCATCTGGTGTCCAACGGCTTCAACAGCAACGATGCGCAAAAGATCTTTTCCCGCTTCAAGCTGGCAACCAAGGAAGTCGGGGAAGACAATCCGTTCCGCTACTACACCGAGGTCTATGGGGTTGGCTTTGACAAGGTCAAACGCTACGCTTCGCAGTTTGAATTCGATGATGCGCAAAACAAGTATCGGGAAGCCTATCTGGTTCATCTGATTTCGGAATACACCTTTGCCAGCGGTGACATGTATCTGAGCTATGAAAAGCTTCTTTCTTTGCTGGAACACTATGGCCGGATGGAGAATCTTGATGAGATCTTAGAACGCTGCATTGAAAAACAGTATCTTTATCGCAAGTATGAGCGGATTTATCTCTATGGCGATTACTGCGATGAATTGTATATTGCCGATTTTCTGAAGTCCTTTAACGGCGGCCTCAATGTCGAAAATGAATTGGTGGAAGAAGGCATTGAAGAAGATGAAAACAAGCTTTCCATCACCTATCACGAAAAGCAGAAGGAAGCCATCCATGCCTTTTTTGAAAACGATATTTCGATCATCGTCGGCGGTCCCGGTACGGGCAAGACCACTTTGATCAAAGCGATGGTCGACATCTTCAAGCAGCTCTATCCCTTCGGCAATCTCATCGTGGCAGCGCCGACCGGCCGGGCAGCGAAGAGGATCAACGAGATCTGCGATGTCGAATCCAAGACCATCCATTCACTTTTAAAATGGAATAAGGACAACAATACTTTTGTCTATGATGTGGAGAATCCTCTGATGTATGATGCGATCATCATCGATGAGTTCTCAATGGTCGACAATGCGCTTTTTGCCTCATTACTGAAAGCATCTTCCCGTATCAAGAAGATTGCGATCCTGGGCGACAACAACCAGCTTCCTTCGATCAAACCGGGCAATCTGCTCAACGATCTGATTGATTGTCACTCCATACATGTCACCAGGCTGGAATACAATTACCGGCAAAGCGAAGGCAATGAGATCATTCTCTTAGCCAACGACATCCGAAACGGCGATGTCGATACCAACCGCTATGAAAAGGATATTCAATTCTATGACATCTACCGTGATCATTTCGATCTGATCTCTTTGATCGATCAGGATATCAAGGAAGGCTACAGTCTCGATCAGATCCAGTTATTGGCACCGATGTACAAGGGCAACTGGGGCATTGATACGCTCAATGTGGAACTGCAGGAAGCCTTCAACCCGGCTGCTTACGACAAGAACGAAAAACGTTTCGGCAAATTCGTTTTCCGGGAAGGGGACAAGATTTTACAGCTCAAAAACCGGCCGGGAGATGACGTCTTTAACGGCGATATCGGAATTCTTGAAGATATTGATGACAAAGAGAAGAGTTTAATGGTAAACTACTCGGGGACCTATGTCTTCTATCCTTATGAGGATCTGAGTGATATCTCCCTGGCCTATGCGCTTTCCGTTCATAAGGCGCAGGGCTCGGAGTATCAGATCGTCTACTTTGTCTTCAACCGCAACAATATTCACATGCTGAACAAGAATCTGATCTACACCGCCATATCCAGGGCGAAGAAGAAGCTTGTGATCATTGGCACAAGACAGTTATTCAAAGAAGGACTGATCAAGGAAATGAAGAGAAGAAATACGGGCCTTAAGGAGTTATTGGAACATGAAAAATGACAGAACTAAAAAGATTGCCACATTGGGCATTCTGACGGCAGTTGTAATCGTTTTGCAGCTGATGGGATCGTTTATCCGCTTCGGACAGTTTTCGATCTCTCTGGTGCTGATCCCGATCGTTGTCGGTGCAGCTTTATACGGACCTCTGGCCGGTGCTTGGCTGGGCTTTGTTTTCTCGCTGGTCGTTCTTTTATCGGGTGATGCTGCCTCTTTTCTGGCAGTCAATGTCTTCGGCACAATCCTTACCGTTATCGCCAAGGGCACCATTGCCGGATATTTCAGCGGATTAGTCTATAAGATCTTTGCCAACAAGCCGATGCTTGCAGCAGTCATGGCTGCCTTGGCTTGTCCGTTATGCAATACCGGCATCTTCCTGATCGGCTGTTTCCTGTTTTTTATGCCGACCATTTCCGGCTGGGCTCAGGCTTTGGGATTTGCCTCAACAGGCTCCTATATCCTGCTTGGCTTAGTCGGCGGAAACTTCTTGTTTGAAGTCTTAAGCAACCTCATACTTTCGCCGGCAATTGTCCGCGTGATTAGTATGGGTAAAAACCATTAATTGTGTTACTATATTGAAGAAAGATGAGTAATATAAGGCTTTCCTTGCAGAGAGTATCTGGCTGGTGAGAAGGTACAGGAAACTTATATGAAGCTGCTTTCTTGTCTTCAGGGCAATGCCTGACGTAGATCTGCGTTAAAGATTCAAGGGCAAATAGAAATATTTGAACTAAGGTGGTACCGCGTTATTTGACGTCCTTAGATGAGGACGTTTTTATTTTTCAGGAGGAATAAGCGATGAATTATCTGACAGGAAATGAAGTAAGAAGAAAATTCTTGGACTTCTTCGTATCAAAAGGCCACATGATCGAACCGGGTGTATCCCTGGTTCCGGTCAACGATCCGACGCTTTTATGGATCAATGCCGGTGTTTCCGGATTGAAGAAGTATTTTGACGGCAGAGAAAAGCCAAGATGCAACCGCATCACCAATGCGCAGAAGTGCATCCGTACCAACGACATTGAAAACGTCGGCAAGACGGCCAGACACCACACATTCTTTGAGATGCTGGGCAACTTCTCGATCGGCGACTACTTTAAGGAAGAAGCGATCTGCTGGGCATGGGAATTTTTGACTTCACCTGAGTGGATCGGTTTTGACAAGAGCCGCATGTATGTCACCATCTATCCGGATGACAATGAAGCTTACCGCATCTGGACGACCAAGACCGATCTGGATCCAAGCCACATCCGCAAGACGGAAGACAACTTCTGAGAGATCGGTGAAGGCCCGGGCGGACCGGACTCCGAGATCTTCTATGACCGCGGTGAGAAATACGATCCGAAGCATTTAGGTGACAAGCTCTTCTTTGAAGATATTGAAAACGACCGTTACATCGAAGTATGGAATGTCGTCTTCTCCCAATACAACTGCAAGCCAGATGAGATGCCGCGTTCCCAATACAAGGAACTGCCGCAGAAAAACATCGATACCGGCATGGGTCTTGAAAGACTGACCGCTCTGATTCAGGAAGGGGAGACCAACTTCGATACCGACTTATTCCTGCCATACATCAAAGAAACAGAAAAGTATGCCAATAAATCCTATGCGGAAGAAAAGATGGCTTACCGTGTCATCGCCGACCACATCCGTACCTGTGTCTTTGCCTTGGCGGATGGTGCGACGTTCTCCAATGAAGGAAGAGGCTATGTCCTGCGCCGTGTCCTTAGAAGGGCAATGCGCTATGGCCGCAACATCGGCATTGACAAACCGTTCCTTTACGAACTGGTCGATGTCGTTTGCGAGAATATGAAGGACTTCTATCCGTATCTGATGGATAAGAAAGAATTCGTCAAAAAGCTCATTTTAAAGGAAGAACAGTCTTTCCTGTTAACGTTATCCAACGGTGAGAAACTGCTCGCAGATGAGCTGAAAAAGGCCTCAAACGGCGTTTTAAGCGGTGAAGTGATCTTCAAACTCTACGATACCTACGGATTCCCGAAAGAGATGACCATCGAATCGGCGGAAGACAAGGGATTAAAGTGCGACATCGAAGGTTTCAACAAGTGTATGGAAAGACAGCGTGAGATGGCCAGAAATGCCAGAGACGTCGAAGAGTCCATGCATAACCAGTCGCAGGATCTTCTGGAATTCAAGGAACCTTTCACTTTTACAGGTTATGAAAAAGACGAAGATGAATCTGTTGTCAATGGCTTATTCATCTCCGGCAGCAAGGTCGATGAAATCAGCGAACAGGGTGAAGTCTCCTTCGATCATTCCTGCTTCTATGCCGAATCCGGCGGCCAGATCGCCGATAAAGGCATCATTTACAATGATCACTGCAAGGCTGAAGTCCTCGATGTCAAGAAAGCACCGAATGGACAGTATCTGCATCATGTCAAGGTAAGTGAAGGAAGCATCCATGTCGGTGATGAATTCAAACTGCAGATCAACGCGGCAGATCGCGGCAGATCGTCAGATGATCCGTGCTAACCACTCTTCTGTCCACCTCCTTCAGGCAGCACTGATCGAAGTACTGGGCAATCATATCGCCCAGGCAGGTTCTTATGTCTGCAAGGATTATGCAAGATTTGACTTCTCGCATTACGAGAAAGTTTCAAGAGAACAGCTTGATCAGGTCGAAGCTCTGGTCAATTCCTATATTGCCAGACAGCTTCCGATCACTACTGAAGTGCTTTCAATTGAAGATGCCAAGAAGACCGGCGCCATCGCCTTATTCGATGAGAAGTACGGCGATAAGGTCAGAGTCGTCTCCATGGGCGATGTCTCCAAGGAATTCTGCGGCGGCACCCACGCCTTCAATACAGCCGACCTGGGTGTCTTCAAGATCAACTACGAAGAATCCATCGGTTCCGGTATTCGCCGAATCGAATGCTGCACCAAGACAAAGGCCTATGAAGGCTTCAAGGATTACGAGAACCGTCTGACGGCCATCATGGAAGAACTGAAGTTAAAGAACTTCGACATGATCATGGATCGTCTGCAGCAGATGAAGAATGAAAATGCCCAGCTTAACAGTGAGCTCAAGACGATCAAGGAAAAGCTGATGAACGAAGAAGCCAATTCCTTGGTCTCCAAAGCCAAGGACAACGGCAAGTTCAAATACCTCTTACTGTCTCTGGATTCTTATTCCGGCAACCTGAAGGACTACGCCAACGGCATCAAGAACAAGCTGGACGGCGGCTTTGTCTTCATTGTCAATAAGAACAACGATCGTCTTTCGATGGTCGCAGCTGCTTCTGACAAGGTCATTGGCCAAGGCATCAAGTGCGGCGAAGTCATATCCAAAGTCTGCGCTCTTGCCAATGGCAAAGGCGGCGGCAGACCGGATCTGGCACAGGGCGGCGGCAGCAACGCCGATCCGCAGATGCTGATCGATGAGGTCGAAAAACTGCTCGTTTAAGATACCCAGATAGTGTATAATGAAGTTTGGGAGGTGCATGATATGGCTAACAGTTCCAGAACGATGTTATTTACTTCGGAAGAGATCAAGCGTGAGAATATGAAACAGCTTCTCAAGGAAGTTTCGCAGGCCCTTGAAGAGAGGGGCTACAATGCGGTAAACCAGATCTCCGGTTATTTGATCAGCAATGATCCGGCCTACATTTCATCTCACAAAAATGCCCGCAATAATATCCAGCAGGTTGAACGGTACGAGATTATCGAAGAGCTTGTTCGGTATTATCTTGAAAGCAAATGATATGAGCATTTCCAAAAACCATTAAAGAATCAATGAAAGAATAGTACTCTCCGCCATGCGGAGAGTCTATTTCGTAAATGAGTATAGAAAGTTAACCCTATGAAAGAAAACTCGATTTTTATTACGGATGAAGACGGCAAAGAAGTCGAAATGAAGATTTTGATGACGTTTGAAGCCAATCAGAAAAAGTATGTCGTCGTCTATGACGAAAAAAACGAAGATGAACTCTATCCCTTCGTTTACGATGATGAAGGCAATCTCTTTGCGGTCGAGGACGAAGAAGAGATGGCTATGATCGATGAGGTCGTTTCCGCTTATGAAGAAGAAGAAAAAGAATAAGAATAAAATTCTGATTGCGATCTTCGCCGTCCTTTTCATCATTATTGCATTAGTCGTCGGCATTTCAATCTATGTGAAGTCCTGCTTAAAACCAACGGATGCGTTTTTGAACGGACAGGTTTGCGAAGAAGGGCAGGATGTTCCTTGTGATTTCACAGTCTTTATCGTCGATGAAGGTGCCTATGGCAAGTCAACCTTGGACAAGCTGCAGGAAAAAGGCATCATCAAGAATTCCGATATCGTCTACTACTACAACAGGATCTTCAGCGGCTATTCTTTTGCGGCCGGTTATTTCGAGCTTCCTCATACCGTAGATGACGGTAATGGCGGCAAGCGTCCGATCACCCTGGAGGAACTGATGGCCTTTTTGGCAAATCCGGCCAACGCTCATCAGGACACGGTGACCATTGCCTTTGACGAAGGTGATTTCATCCGCCATTATGCGGAGAAGATCGGTGAATCAACGACCGTATCGGCACAAGAGATCCTGGATTACTGGAATGACGAAGCCGTGGTGCGTTCCTACATGAAGGATTATCCGTTCCTTACCGATGCGATCTTCAACGAAAACGTCAAATATCTTCTGGAAGGCTATCTCTTCCCGGATACCTATGAGTTCTTTGAGTTCACCAATCCGGATGAGATCACCAGAAAGATGCTGGACCGCACTTTAGAGATCTATGAAAAGCACAAGAGCGAGTTCGATGCATCGGAATTCTCGATCCATGAAGTCTTCACACTGGCTTCCATCGTTCAATGGGAATCCGGTTCCATGGAAGATTCCAAGCTGATTGCCGGTGTCTTTGTGACCCGTCTTAAAGAACCGGAAGTTCTGGCTTCGACAGTCACTGCATGTTATGCCTTTGATTTGACAAAGGATGAATGTTATGAAGTGGGCGATACCCTGGATTACACATGGCGTGATGATCCGTACAACACCTATACGAATCAGGGCTTGCCGCCGGGACCGGTCTGCTGTCCGAATGAGACAGCTTTGATCGCGGCTTTGAATCCGGATTCTTCTCAGGGTTATTTCTTCTTCTGCGCCGATATGTGCAACGGCGGTACGGTCTTTGCCAGGACCTATGAAGAACACGAATACAACATCGAACATTATTATCTTGCTTGCGATTATTAAAGAAGGAGATCAATATGCTTAAGCACAAACCTGTCGTTATCGGTATCGCCGGAGGAACCTGCTCGGGGAAATCTTCGATCGCCGGCATCCTCATTGACGAATTCAGATATACCAATTCGATCAATATCATCAGAGAAGACGACTACTACAAAGATCAGTCCCATCTGCCGATGGAAGAGAGGGCCAAGACCAACTATGACCATCCGCTGGCTTTTGACTTTGATCTGATGATCGATCATCTGAATAAACTGATCGCCGGTGAAACGATCGAAAAGCCGACCTACGATTACACGGTCCACAACCGTTCCAATGTGACGGAGATCGTTCACCCGAGTGATGTGCTTATTATTGAAGGCCTTTTTGCCTTATATACCAGAGAGATCAGAGATCTTGAAGACATCAAGATCTTCGTTGATACACCGGCTGATATCCGCTTTATCCGCCGTTTGAAAAGAGACGTCAAGGAAAGAGCCAGAACGATCGAATCGATTACCGATCAGTATCTGACGACCGTCAAACCGATGCACGACCAGTTCCTGGAGCCGACAAAGCAGTTTGCCGACATCATTATCCCGCAGGGTAAATCCAACACGGTTGCCATCGATCTGCTCAAGACGAAAATCAATAGTATATTAAATGAGAAAATGATATAATTCACTAGATTGGGAGGGCAATATGGAAGAAAAATTTTATGTGACCGAAGAAGGTCTGAATGATTTAAAAAAAGAGTTGGATACTCTGATACATGTAACAAGAGAAGAAGTTATTGAAGAACTGAAGGCAGCCAGAGCACAGGGTGACCTTTCCGAAAACGCCGATTACGACGCTGCCAGAGATCATCAGGCTAAGGTTGAAGCCAGAATCAAGGAACTCGAACACCAGATCAAGAATGCGGAAGTCATCACCGAAAACAAGAAGACCAACTTCGTCAGAATCGGTTCGACTGTCGAGATCCAGGAACTGGATACCAAGAACAAGCTGACTTACAAGATCGTCGGTTCCGTCGAAGCTGACCCGCTCAACGGTTTACTCTCCAACGTTACACCGTTAGCAGAAGCCATACTCGACCAGAGAGTCAACGATGTTGTCACCGTCAAGGTTGATCCGCCATACGATGTCAAGATCTTAAAGATCAACTAGGTATTTAAACAAAATCTTACAAATAATGAGCAGAAGGAACTGCTCATTTTTTTATGCGCCGCTTACTATTCATCATCATTCTTTTATGTCTGTCCATTTATACTTCCTACCGTTACTTGCTTTTTACTCTGAAAAGCAGGGTCGCTTTTCATTTTGTGCCGTGTGAGCAAGCGTTTCTTTTACAGAAAAAAGACATCGTTCTGGATGATCAGAAGGATTTTGTCTTACAGGAATACTTCGACATTCTTTGTAACAGCGATATATCTTACCGTTACCAGTTTGAAGAAAATTATCTTTTTATCTATCTGAAAGGAAAGAAGTTTGCTTATCCATATCAGATCAAGGAACCAAAGATTGAGACCGTTGAAAAGACCATCTACAAAGAGGTGGTCAAAGAAGTACCGGTCTATCTTGGCAATCCGAATACAGAAAGCGATGAAACAACTTATGAAAGCTATCCGGAAGAAGACTACTTTCACCTCAGAAATGATTATTTAAACTTTCCGATAGACAGCGATCTGTCCGTAATCATTGAAGCCATATCATCTGACATCGACACCAATATGCAGGTCAGTATTGATTATTCTCTTTTAAACCCCAATCAAATTGGCCAATATCCGATACAGATTCACACATCCGATCAGGATTATGCCATCAGCGTCGAGATTTATTAAGGTCTTAATCCTCATTTTCTTCAATCATGATATGGAGGAGATGAGCATGAAGAAAATTAGAAATCTGATTCTGATTGCCTTGTTTATATTGCTGCCTTTTCAAAAGATTGATGCGCAAGAAGCGGAAGACATGAGCAAGTGGTCATTCAAGATCCTGCTGCAGCATTGCGATCAGAATGATGCGATCAAGATCGTAAAGTTTAAAAACAAGGAAAGCGGCCGTTATGGCTTTTGCCTGGAAGCGGAAGTCAATTACAACCCGAAAGATAATCTTTATTACAAAGAAACATTTGATGATGAAAGGGTCTTTGACATCGTAAGAGCCTTTGAGATCTTAGGCGAAGATTATTACACGGCAGCACAACTGATGATCTGGGAAAGCCGATCGGGCATACGCTACAGTTTCGAAGGAAAAGAGGCGAGTGATTTTGGCGAGGCAGAACTTCTTAAAATCATGGAAGGCTTCAATGACGGCGATCCTTTGATCGAAGACAAAGACATCAAGGCAAAAGAAAACGAAGAGATCCTCATTGATCTTGGAGATTTCAACAAGGAAGATCTGAAAGAGAGCACTATGGAAAACCTGCAGTTTGAAGAGAATAAACTAATCCTGAGACCTTCAAAAGAAGGAACGATCATATTTGAAAAAGGCAAAGGCTTGAAAGATGGTGCCTATGTCTATCACAGCGATACGTCGCAGGATCTCTATTCCTATGAAGGCGATTATGCGATTCGTCAACTCATGAATCTTCATGTTTCACTGATCGATGATTCCTATGCTTTTGAGTTCAGAAAAGTTGATGAAGACTTTCAGCCGATCGATGGTGCGGTTTTACTTTATATGAATTGAATGAGAACGGAAAACAGGATCTTGTTTTGATCAAAGCAGGCCTCAATGTCGATTTCCATTCGATCTATCCGGATGTCGATGATGATTCTCCCTTTGAAATCAGTGAGCGCTATGACCGCTACCTTGACGGTTCGGAAATCGAAAAAGGGGAGATCGGCTTCTTTCCTTACAGAATACAGGGCGACACGATACACGAAGGTCTTGCCTTCATCTGCAACGATGAAGAAACAATACAGAATGACATCGTCCTCTACCATGGCGATCCGATCGCTCAGCTTCAATCTAAGGGCGAAATCAATGTCGTACAGGGCTTAAAGCCGGGAAAGAAGTATCTTTTATGTGAGACAGCTCCCAAGAAGGGCTATACCTTTGCAAACGATCCCTGTATCTTTGTCGATGAAAAGATCGCACAGAATAAAATCGGCATCTTCATCAATGCCAGGCGTACATTTGATTTAAAACTCTACAAGCAGAATGAGGAACATACCATTCTTTTGAATAATGCAAGATTCCGTATTTCCTATAAGGAAAACGGAAAAGAAAAATCCTATGAATTTGTGACCGGCGCCTTGAACATTCCTCAGGATAAGCCGGCTGATCACGTCTTGTATCGTCATGAAAACGACGAAAACATCTATGTCGGTGAATTCAAGAACGGATCTTTCATCAAGAGGGATGCAAGACCGGGAACCTACTATTACAAGATCACGGATGATTTAAACATAAATGATAGTTCATTATTAAACAAGACCTGCGAAGTATCGGAAGGATCGTACCGGATCAAGGATATTCCATATGACGAAACAGTCAGGGTGGAGGAACTGGAAGCGCCGAAAGGATACTTTATCGACGAAGCGGTCTATTCCATTGATGCCGATCTGGATTATTCTTCACTGGTCTTTCGAAACTACCGCGTCAATCGTTTTGATATCTACGGCAATAAGAAGCAGAAACATATCATCCCTAAAACATGTATCGGAAATTGATTCTGTATCTGCTGGCAGTTTTGACGATATTGTTTCAATCTGTCGGCGTTGAAAACATGAATCTGGAAGAAAAGAAAAAGATCAGTGTCGAGATCAAAGGGGAGGTCGAAAAACAGGGCGTTTATGAGATGGACCTTGGTTCGACTTTGGAAGACCTTTTAAAGAGCGCAAAGCCTTATCCCGATGCCGATCTTTCTTCTTTCTCTTTGCAGAAACGCCTGCATCATCTGGAACTGGTGGTAGTCAAAAAGAAGGAAGAAAAGAAACTGGTTTCCATCAACAGCGCCGGAATCGAAGAACTGACGACCTTGCCCGGTATTGGCAAGACAACGGCGCAGAAAATCATCGATTATCGGCAAGAGAAGGGATCTTTTCTTTCTCTGGAAGAACTCATGAACGTAAAGGGAATAGGAAAGTCAAAATATGAAAAGATCAAAGGATCGATCACTCTTTAAGATCGCGCTGTTTGTCTGTGCTGTCTTATATTTCAAAAGCCTGATCCTTTTTCTGCTTCTGTTTCTGCTTCTTTTTTTGGAAGATAATCGAAAAGCGATCCTGTTTGTGATACTGAGTATCTTATTGGTGTTTATAAACAGATATCGTTTGGACTTCATGCCGTTAGGCATGGTGGAAGAAAAACGCGAAAAGTATGTGATCGCCGATAAGATCTTCTATAAAACAAAAGTCTTCTGTGAGGACGATCTTAAACCTGGAGATGTCCTTTATTTCAAGAGTGCTTTTAAGAAGAATTCCATTTCCTCCCAGATCAATAAAAACATCCTCTTTGAAGGAGAAGACTGTCAAAAACTCTTTTGTTTTTATCCGCGCACTTTTATCTATGAAACGATTCATTCTCAAGAAGCTTTGACAAAAGAGATGATGGAGAAGCTTTTATACAACATCGATCCTGTCCAGGGGCTGGACTTTGATCTGGGCTATGGTCTGGCTTCCTATTACTTTTTCCGTTTTCTGAATAAAAAGTCAAAAAGGATCTCTCTGATCCTGTTTTTCATCTATTCGCTTTTCTTTGTTTTTCCCATAAAACATTATCTGATCCTGATTGATATGATTCTGGATCATTTCTCATTAAACAAAGAGAAAAAAGCGTCTATAAAAATTCTGATACTGTGTTGTATCAACTTTTCTTTGTTTCAGAATTATTCTTTTCTGCTGCCTTTACTGTTTGAAATGTACTCGCTGTTTTCTTTGGATCTTGATTTTAAGACCTATATGGCTTTTCTCACTATCTTTTTCTTTGGGCAATGCGATCCGATCAAAACCTTCACTTTTTCTTTTCTGATCAGGATGAGGATCTTCCTATTTCTGTTTTCTTTCCTTGTTCTGCTTTGTCCGTTTCTGGAAGGAGTGTATCTCTTCTTGATCAGAATCTTTTCCAGACTCCTGTCTTTTGATCTGTCGATTCGGGGAACTGTATCACTGTTCGGGATTGTTTTGTTAATTTCGATCTTTCGCCGTTTTCATATTCAAAAAGGGGCAGGGCAGTATGTCATTCTCTTGCTGGTGACGTTATTGCCGATTCATGATCCGTTCTTTCACGTTTCATTTATCGACGTCGGCCAGGGGGATTCCATCATGATCAAAAAGCCTTTTCGTCATTCCTGCACTTTGATCGATACGGGATCACCATTCAACTATTACAAATTGAAGACCTTTTTATTTCAGCAGGGAATCTATCAGATCGATCACTTGATCATTACACACAACGATTCCGATCATAACGGCAATGTCGAAGCCTTGAAAGAAGACTTCAAGGTAAAAGATATTGTTACACAGGGCAGGGATATTGAATATTACGGACTCTTTCTGGATCATCTTGATCTTTTAAAATTTGATAACAACAACGACAACTCCCTGGTTTATCTGATGAAAGTGAAGTCCTTGTCTTTTCTTTTTACCGGCGACATCTCCAAGAAGGCAGAACGGGACCTGATTTTACGTCATGGTCCCTTGGATGTTGATATTCTTAAAGTCTCGCATCATGGCTCCAAGACCGGCAGTTCAGACCTCTTTATTTCGCAAATCCTGCCGGCTGTTTCTGTCATTTCCACATCCGGTCTTTACGGTCATCCCCATAAGGAAGTTCTGGACGTTTTAAACAGCTATAAAAGCAGGTTTTTCTTAACATCCGAGTCGGGAACAGTCAGTGTTTATATCACGCGTTTTCTTTCTTTTATCAAAACGGCAAAATATGAATTTGTTATAATTAGGGAGTGATATATATCATACAGGGACAGGAACAATGCTTCATTAAAGACAAGCTCAAGGAGATCACTTCTTCAAGTGAGAGTGAAGTGGTCTATTTTGACGGATCCGATAAGAATTTCTCGATCGGAGCGCTTCTGGAGGCTTGTGAAGGCAACTCTTTATTTTCACAGGGTTCGATCGTTTTAGTTGATCAGCCTTTTTTTCTGATCCGCAAATCCGATGAAAAACAGCTGCAGCAGGAGCTGCAACGCCCAGGTCATCACTTTAAACAGCCTGGATTACAAGAATTTCAACAATTATGTCAGATCCCGTCTGAACGAAGAAAAGGTCGATATCAGTTCAGATGCGGCCTATCAGCTTAACAGCATCTGCAAGCGAAATGCGACACTGTTCAATCAGAACATTGAAATACTCAAGCTATATCCCGGCAAGATCGATCTGAAAGCCGTCAATAAGCTCTGTACCGCATCCGATGAGAATGACAGTTTTGAGCTCATCAACGCCTTAACGGCTAAGGACGTATCTAAGGCCATTTATCTGGAACGAAAGATGATGACGGCCAACGATTCCATATTAAGCGTCATAGGCCTTTTGGCAAATCAGCTTCGTTTCCTGTATCAGATCGCCTATCTTTCTTCCAAGGGCAAAAACCGCAAACAGATCCTGGATGAGACAGGCGTCAATGAATACCGCCTCAATAAGGCGTTTGAATCACTTCGAAATTTACGCAAGGAACAGATCATCTCGCTTTTGGCGAAGCTCTCTGATCTGGACATCAGCTGCAAATCCGACAGTTCTTTGCCTGATGCCTCACGTTTTGAACTGTTCATTCTGGAATTTTTGAAAAGAGGCTAAAATGCAGGCAATCAAACAGTTATACAGGATCGGCTATGGTCCTTCTTCCTCACATACCATTGCGCCTTACCGCATCGCGACATATTATCTGCAACATTTTCCAAATGCAGATTCCTATCGGATCGTTTTAGGCGGTTCGCTTGCTTTAACGGCGATGGGACACGGCACGATCAGTATCATCAAGAAGGCATTATCCTGCGAAGATGTCCATTTTGATTTCGACCACGATGATCCGAAGAATCACATGACGATCACCGGCTTTTCTGATAAAGAAGAATTGCCGACCTGGCATGGCGAATCTTTGGGCGGGGGAGCTGTCCACATCGATGAATTTGACTGCGGCGATGAAACGGAAGTCTATGTGCAGAACAGTTTTGATGAGATCAAGGAAGCTTTGAAGAAAGAGAATATGGATCTTTTAAGTTTTATCTATGCGCATGAGCCTGATCTCAAAGATTATCTGAAACAGTGCATCGGCGTCATGTTTGAAACGGTGGAAAGGGGGCTTTCACAAGAAGGCTTGCTGAACGCCGATCTGAGCTATTACCGCGTCGCCAAGAAGCTCTATGAAAAGGCTGTCAAGCACGATGATTTTTTAGTTGCCTATTCTTACGCAACCTGTGAAGAAAATGCAGCCGGCGGCATGATGTGCACGGCACCGACGTTAGGAGCCTGCGGCATTTTGACTTCTTTGATGTACTATCTTTATCACAATGAAGGAAAAGACATCGATACGCTTTGCGATCTTTTGGCTATTGCCGGAATTTTCGGCAACTGCATAAAAAAGAATGCCTCCATTGCCGGATCGACGGGCGGCTGCCAGGCGGAAGTCGGAACGGCCTGTGCCATGGCATCGGCAGCGATTGCCTATATGGAGAGCGGTGATCTGCAAACCATCGAGTATGCGGCCGAAATGGGCATTGAACACTTCCTGGGACTGACATGCGATCCGGTACTTGGCTATGTGATTATTCCGTGCATCGAACGAAATGCGATCTCTATTTTACGAGCCTATGATTGCGCTTATCTGGCAGAACAGTTAAAGGATGTCAAAGGCAATCTGATCAGCTTTGACTCTGTCGTTCATGCGATGAACTATACCGGAAACAAACTGGCAATCGAATTGAAAGAGACCTCTTTAGGCGGTCTTTCTCTGGAGTATAAACATGCGAAACATTGAATTATTGGCACCGGCCGGAAACTTTGAATGTCTCAAGGCTGCAGTATACAACGGCGCAAATGCCGTCTATCTTGGCGGCAAGAATTTCTCTGCCAGGGCTTTTGCGAATAATTTTGACGAAGAGGAATTAAAAAAGGCAGTCCGTTTTGCCCATCTTCATGATGTGCGGATCTTCGTAACCTTAAATACGCTTCTGACGGAGAAGGAATTTGCCAACGCCATTAAAATGGCGGATTTCTATTACGAGAACAAGGTTGATGCCTTGCTGATACAGGACCTTGGCCTTTATTACTATCTGAAAAAGAAGTATCCGGATTTCGAACTGCACTGTTCGACCCAGATGCATGTCCATAATCTGCAAGGCGTCAGAAACGCCAGGAAACTCGGTTTTTCCAGAGTTGTCCTGGCAAGGGAATCGACCCTGGATCTGATCAAAGAAGCCTGTAAGGAAGATATCGAGATCGAGACCTTTGTTCATGGGGCGATCTGTGTTTCCTACTCCGGTCAGTGTCTGATGTCTTCTTCCACCAAGAACCGTTCGGCCAATAAAGGCATGTGTGCACAATGCTGCCGCTTGCGTTATGAGCTTTACGATGAAGATGATAAAAAGGTCAAAACTTCGACCGATTACCTGCTATCGCCAAAGGACATGTTCCTTTTAAACGATATTCCGGATCTGATCGATGCCGGTGTTTCTTCCTTTAAGATTGAAGGACGCATGAAGTCGGCTGCCTATGTCGGTTATGTGACAAGGATGTATCGAAAGGCGATTGATGCCCATCTGAACAATCAGAAATTCACGGTTACGTCAAAACAGATGGAAGAACTGAAAGTCTTGTTCAACCGCAATTTCACTAATGATCTTCTAAGA
>ONXX01000097.1 GCA_900321955.1 uncultured Bacillota bacterium
TTATAAAACACAAAAGCAGCTCTTCAGGCTGCTTTTATCAATTCGTCGATTGCCGTTTTGAGATGGTCAAGATAGTCATCGAGCTCTTCCAAAGGGATGCCGCTGTAGCCGATCAGGACGAGGTTTTCCTTATCCTGTTTCTTTTGCAGGTAATACTTCTTCGTCGGATAGACGGCAATATCCCTTTGATGGAAAAAAGATAATATGCTTTCCTGATCCTTATCAGTCGGCAAGGCTAAGACAAAGTGGGTGCCGCCGCCGATGCCGTAGATCTTGATCCGATCGCCATAGTGGCGGGCGAAGAAGGAAAGAATCCTGTTGTGCTTTTTACGAAGGAGATTGCGCAGTTTATTGATCCGGGTCTTGTAGAAGCCTAAGGAGATGTATTTCTCGATGGCCAACTGAATCAATGAAGATGCCGGGGATGACAGCAAGAAGTGTTTTCTTAATGGGGCATAGTCAAAGCCCGCCGGCAAGACGATATAAGAGACGCGCAGATCCGGTGACAGGGATTTGGAAAAGGTCCCCAGATAGATGACGCTTTGATTCCGATCCAGCGAAAACAGAGAGGGGATCGGCTGTTCCTTGTAGCGAAGGGAGGCATCGTAGTCATCTTCGATGATGTAGGAAGAAGACTTCTTTGCCCACTTCAAAAGCTGTAGGCGCCGGCCGATCGGCAAAATTGCCCCTAAAGGAAACTGGTGGGAGGGCGTGATGTAGGCCAGAGCCTTGTTAGAACTTCTGATCTGCTCGACTTTCATGCCGTTGTCATCGACTTCCACGGGAACGATCGTATAGCCGGCTTCTTTAAAGATGTCAAAGGTGTCATTGTGACCCGGTTCTTCCATATAGAGGGTGGAAACGGAAGAAGGCAGGATCTTCTGTAAGAGGGAGATCGAATAATGATGGCCGCCGGTGATGATGACCTGATCGAAAGAAATGCGCATGTCCCTGGTCTCAAACAGATAGGTGCTGATCGCTTCCCGCAGACTTTGAAGACCCATGGGATCGCCGTTATAGAGAGAAGGTTTTTCTTCGAGCTCATTCATCGCTTCTTTTAAGCAGCGCCGGAAATCGGTGTTTTTGTAAAGATTGGGTTCCAAAGCGCCGTAGCGGAAGTCATAGCGATAGGTCTTGTTTGGTTCGGGACTGTTGTTCGGGATTGTCAGACTTACTTTTTCATGGATGAATTCCGGTATTTCTTCCACATAAAAACCCGATCCGATGATGGAGCGGACAAAGCCTTCGGATTCCAACTGCTGATAGGCATTTAAGATCGTATTGCGGCTCAGATGGTATTCTTCCGAGAGGGCTCTGGTAGCTTTCAGACGTTCGCCGGTCTGAATTTCGCCGGAAATGATCTGAACCTTAAGCTGGCGGTAGATCTGAAGATAGATGGGCTCTGAACTGTTTTTATCGATTTTTAACATGATTGGTACCATTAAATTATATAAAATTGGTACTTTTATGTAAAACAATTTGTTGATAAGGTGGTATTGAACAATAGGGGGGGTAGAGACGATGACAAATGCGAAGACCAGAAAACTGGTGTTTACCGCTATGTTTGCGGTGATCAACTATGTGGCTTTTACTTATGGCAAGATCACCATTCCGGTGACGGCGGGGACCTCGACGGCCATTCATATCGCCAATGCTGTTGTGGTACTGTCGGCCTGGTTTTTAGGACCGATTTACGGGGGTCTGTCCGGGGCCGTCGGTTTGTCGATTGCCGATGTCTTTGATCCGCGCTACATCACTTCGGCACCGAAAACTTTCTTACTGAAGTTTCTGATCGGCTTTATTGCCGGCACACTGGCCAACCGTTTCCATCTGCGGGAAAAGGAAGAGCGCAAAGAGATTATCTCGATTACGGCGATTTCGGCCGCGGCAGCCTTGGGCTTCAATGTCATCGCCGATCCGATCGTCGGCTATTTCTACCGCAAGTATTTATTGGGCATTCCGCAGGAAGCAGCCAAGATCATTGCCACCTGGGTGGCCGGTTCCACGGCGATCAATGCGGTTGTCTGTACGATTATTTCTGTTATCCTGTATTTAGCGCTGTATAAGTCTTTCTTACCGCGTTTACCAAAAGAGTAACAGATATGAGAATCATCGTCATCGACGGCCAGGGCGGCAATATCGGCAAGCAGCTGGTCAAAAATATCCGGGACGAATTCCCAGATGTCTATATCCGGGCAATCGGCACCAATTCCACGGCCACGGCCAATATGCTGAAGGGCGGGGCCAATGAAGCGGCGACCGGCGAGAATGCCCTGATCGTTGCCTGCCGGGACGCAGACCTCATCATCGGTCCGATCGGCATCGCCGTGGCAGATTCTCTATTGGGCGAAGTTTCCGCCAGGATGGCGGCAGCAGTCGGTCAAAGTTCAGCTAAGAAGATCCTGATCCCCTTAAACAAGTGTGACATTCTCATACCGGGCCTCAGGGACAAATCGACCTCGGAAGTGTTGGCGGATGCCTTAAACATGATCCGTGCTATAATGGAAGGCAAGCTGTAGGAAGCAGCTTTCAGGCAGAAGCCTTTCAGAATTTAAACTTCAATTAATTACAGATATCAGGAAGGTATCTATTTCTTGGCAAGAGAAAGGATACCTTTTTTATGTTTAGGAGGACGTTATGAACAACACGAAAAAACTGGTTTTGACAGCTCTGTTTGCGGCGATCGGTGTCGTATTGCCGCAGGCCTTCCACATGATCCCCAATGCCGGATCTGTTATCCTGCCGATGCATAT
This sequence comes from uncultured Bacillota bacterium, assembly GCA_900321955.1. Next base: position 2,754 of record ONXX01000097.1, read on the forward strand.
CCCGGTATTAATTGCCGGTTTTCTGGTCGGTCCGGTCTATGGTCTGGCATGCGGCATCATTACACCTTTGTTATCCCATCTGATCTTTTCCATGCCGCCGGCTCCGGTTTTGCCGGGCATGCTTTGTGAACTGGCAGTCTATGGCCTGATGAGCGGTCTTTTGAATAAAGTTGTAAAGATGGAAAATCAGCTGGCCAAGGCCTACGTCGTCTTGATCGGGGCCATGCTTTGCGGCAGGATCACCTATGGCACACTCAATGCCTTGATCTTCAGAGCCGGTTCCTATTCAATGCAGGCCTGGCTCTCGGCAGCCTTTGTCACGGCAATTCCGGGCATCATCATTCAGCTCTTACTGATCCCGATCCTGGTGATTCGCTTGCGCAAGCTTGCGTATTTCAATTAGATACTTTTGATTAAGAACGAACAGGCAATAAAAAAAACGGCACTTTCTGTGCCGTTTTCAAATGGAAAGAATTGATTATTCGATGGTAACCGTCTGTTTGGTTTCGATCGATTTCTGTTCCTTGGAAGGAAGGGTGATATTCAAGATACCGTTTTCGAATCTTGCCTTGACATCTTCTGCCTTGATGTTTTCACCAACGTAGAAGCTTCTTGAGCAGGTACCGAATCTTCTTTCGGAACGGATCAGGTTGCCCTTGGCATCCTTTTCTTCATTGGATAGATTATGGGTGGCCTTGATGTTCAGATAACCATCGACCAGATCCATCTGGACATCTTCCTTATTGTAGCCTGGGAGCTCGATGTCGAGGTTGTAGTAACCGTTCTTTTCATAGACATCGGTCCGCATGATCGGGTTGTTATATACCGGTTCTTTTGAGAAGAAACCATCAAACATATCATCAAATACATCTAAATTTCTAGGAAAATATTTCATATCATTTACCTCCATGTTCAGGGTCTTTATTTACCCTACACCTATATCATAACACTTTGTTTAGCACTGTCAAGCATTAAGTGCTAGCATTTGTGATAATTTAGTGCTAAATATTTGGGAAAGAAAAAGACCTGTGAAGGCCTTAGTCGAATAATGGGGTGGAATAGTAGCGCTCACCTGTATCCGGCAGGATGGTGACAACGACTTTTCCTTTGCCTAATTTCTTGGCGAGCTTTAAGGCGGCAGCCACATTGGTGCCGGAGGAGATGCCGCAGAGCAGGCCTTCTTTCTTTGCCAGGAGTTTGGCCATGCCGATGGCTAATTCATCGGAGATGATGCAGATATCATCGTAGAGCTTTTGATCCAGGATCTCGGGAATGACGCCATCGCCGATCCCCATCTGCAGGTGGGTGCCGATCTTGTCGCCGGATAAAATGGCGGCGTTTTCCGGTTCGACCGCCCAGATGGTCATATCCGGGTTGTGCTTCTTTAAGACCTTGCCGATGCCGGTTAAAGTACCGCCGGTGCCGATGCCGGAACAGAAGCCGTCGATCTTCGGCAAGTCTTTGACGATCTCTTCGCCGGTCTTTTCCTGGGCAGCCACATTGGCCGGGTTTTCAAACTGGCCCGGGACAAAGACGTAGGGGTCTTCCTTGGCGGTGTTGGCGACGATCTGCTGGCACTTTTCGATGCAGGCGCCGATATTGCCTTCATCGTGGACCAGTCGGATCTGGGCACCGTACATGGCGATCAGTTTTCTTCTTTCTACGGAAACCGAATCAGGCATGACGATGATGACCCGATAGCCTTTGATGGCCCCAATCATTGCCAAGGCAATACCCTGATTGCCCGAGGTACATTCGACGATGACCGAATTCTCGTTTAAAAGGCCCTTTTGTTCGGCATCTTCGATCATGCCTAAGGCGGTGCGGGTCTTGATCGAGCCGCCCGGTTCGAGGGCTTCGAATTTGACGTAGATGTCGGCGAAGTCCTGATCGACGATTTTATTTAGTTTAATGAGCGGCGTATTGCCGATCGCATCGAGTGCTGAGTGATAGATCATAGTATATTCCTTTGAGAAAAATATACCACAAATTGAGAGGAAATTCGTCCGGTGAACGAAAGGAAAAGGGAAGTATTATAATGATATCGTAGTACAAGATCAGGCGTCACGCCTGAAATGCAGATAGAAAGAGGATCCTATGAAAAGATTATTAACAATGCTTCTCATATTGGCACTGTGTATTTCACTGAGCTCTTGTCAAAAGAAAAAAGAATTGAAAGATGATATCCATATCTTCTTTACCAGTGACATCCATTGCGGTGTCAACGAAGGCATCACCCTGGCAGGTGTCAAGGCTTTGGTAGAAGATGCCAAGGCGGAACATGAATATGTCACTTTAGTCGATTGCGGCGACAGTATTCAGGGCGGACCTTTGGGTTCCTTAAGCAAGGGTGAACTGATCATCCCGCTGATGAATGAGACGGGTTATGATATCGCCACCTTTGGCAATCATGAATTCGATTAC
>ONXX01000108.1 GCA_900321955.1 uncultured Bacillota bacterium
CTATGATAAGAATTCTTTAGAGAATACAGTTGTGATCTCTTATGGCGGTTTATCGATGGAAGAGGAACTGAAGTATTCTGAGAAAGCGTTAGAAAAGAGCGAACAGCTGAAACAAGCCCTCGGTGAAAACGATGCCTCTGCCGTCAAAAAGCTGATTGATGAGGTTTCTTATCCGTTCACTTTTTCCGATATCCGAACGCTCGATTACGAGCTGATGAATAAGAATGAACGCAATTACGTCATCTTTGACAAGACGGAACGCTACAACCTTTCAATATCCGGTCTGGATCTTTCTTTGGATGACAAGCGCTCGCTGAGCTTGTATGGCGATACCTATTATGTGATCGTCGAAGACATCAATCCCGAGGCGAAGGAGCGGATCTATGATGTGGCCAAGGGCTATGGCTTTTCGATGCTCGAAGGCATCGACATCAGTTTCCGTTTCAATTACCAGTCCATCGGTTTAAAGGGCCCGGCCATCGTCCAGCTGGACATCGGCGACAAGCGAAATGACCTGGTCTATTCCGTCTATCATTTAAGTGAAGAAGGGGATGTCATCAAGTGCCGGACCACCCAGTCGGACAACTACATCCAGTTTATGATCAATGCCTCGGGTTCATATCTCGTGATGTCGTTGCCGAGTGTCAATGAGTTTGACATCAAGGATAAGATTGAAGACTTATCCTATGAGAATATGGGCTATGACAAGCACAAGACCAATTTTGAACTGATGGGCACGATCGTCATCTCTTTGATCGGCATCATCGGCATTACCGTTTATTACATCGTATACAACAAAAGGAAGAGATTATGGAAAGACTTCAGAAGATCATTGCGGCAAGCGGCTATTGTTCAAGAAGAAAAGCCGAAGAGCTGATCTTGGCAAGACGGGTCAGCGTCAACGGGGTTCTTGTCGATACTTTAGGTGCGAAAGCTGACGAAAACGATGAGATCGCGATTGACGGAAAAGTGATTTCCAAAAGCGAAGAAAAGGTCGTCTATCTTTTAAACAAGCCGAAAAACGTCATCTCTTCGGCCAGCGATGACCGGGGCAGAAAGACGGTGGTCGATCTGATCGATTCCAGGTATCGTCTTTATCCTCTTGGACGTCTGGACTATGATTCTTCCGGTTTATTGCTATTAAGCAATGACGGGGAACTCATGCAGAAACTGATCCATCCCAAGTATGAGGTCGAGAAGACCTATGAGGTCACGATTGACGGTTTCATTTCCGAGAAACAGATCGAAACGATCGAAAAGGGAGTGAAGATCGAAGATTATGTATCGGCTCCGGCGAAGGTGAATCTGATTTCTTATAATGACAAAAAGCCTTCTTCTTTCCTTGAGGTGACAATACACGAAGGAAAGAACCGTGAGATCCGCAAGATGTTTGAAGCAATCGGTTTTACGGTCATCAGGCTTCACCGCATCAGGGAAGCCAATATCGAGCTGGGCGATTTAAAAAGCGGCGAATACCGCCGCTTGAAGCCTTTTGAAATCAAGAAGCTTCGTTCCTATTTAGATCGAAACGATGTTTAATTCCTTGTCTTCGTAAGGATCGATATAAATCGTCTTATAATTCCTGAAGGTGACAAAGCCCGGCTTTGCGCCTTTTACTTTTTTGAGCTCCTTAACCAGACAATAATCGACCGGCACGGAAGAGGAGAAGCGTCCTTTGGAATAATAGGCAGCCAGGTTGGCACACAAGCGGATCATCGTCTCATCCGGTTTGTCGGTATCGATGACCACATGGGAACCATGGAACTGCTTGGCATGGAACCAGGTGTAATTGGAATGGGCATATTCAAAGGACAGATAGGCATTTTGAAGGTTGTTTTTGCCGAAGGTGATGGTGTGGCCATCGACCTTGATCTGGTAGAGATTGACCTTCTTTTTCTTTTTGTTTTTGATCGAAGCTTTCTTGAGATAGCCGAATCTGGATAACTCGTCCCGAATGTCTAAGGCATCGGAATAATTGGCGAATGAAAGCTGTTCGTTTAATGACTCAAAATAGGTGAGTTCATTCTGAGCGATCTCGATCTGTTCCTCGATGTAGGCCTTGCCTTTGCGCTTTTTCTGATAGTGGGAATAGTACTTGTTGGCGTTGGCCTTTACAGAGAGCTTTGGATCAAGCGGGATGGTCTGAAGCCTTCCTTCAAAATCTTCGATGTCGATCTGTTTGAGGCCCTTACGGTCGAGATCTTCATAGGTATAGAGAAGATCGCCGCAGTCCTTGTCGTGCTGCAGGTTGAGGGCATCGTCAAGAGACTTTTGCAGCTTTGCGATCTTGGTTTCGTAGTGTTTGATCTGACGCTTGACGACCTTGAAGAGATCGTCGGCGATAGAGCGGATGCGTTCTTTTTCACCATCTTCATAGTAGACTTCATCAAATCCTTTCTGAATGTCCCATTTTTCATAAGGGAGACCTAAATTGGTCAAGGGGATGACATGAAACTGAATGTCATCTTTATTGCGGCTCAGATATAAGGAATCAGAATCCTTGATCTGTTGAATAATATCGGTGTAGCTTTCGTTGTTCTGCAAGCGATAGCGGACCTCTTCTTCCAGCTGTCTGGAAAAGCCCTGCAGTTGCTTGACCAATGACTGGTCTAAATCGACATCGGTAGTTTCAAAGGGATCCTTCTTGTCCTGCTTTTCCGGTAATTCAAATCTGGCACCGGGCAGGATGGTCCGTCTGGTATTTTCATAGGGCGGGATCTTCTTTAAGGCATCGATGATCTTTCCTAGCTCATCCACCAGAATGAGGTTGGCTTACTTGCCCATAAGTTCGACGGAGAGGATGTATTCCTTTTCATCGTATAATTCATCCCTGGCCCGGATATGCATCAGAAGATAGCGGTCATAATTATTCTGGTCGATCTGATAGATGATGCCGTTGAGGATGTATTTCCTTAAGACCATGATGAAGGTCGAAGGATCGGCATAGGTGTTGTAGGCTTTTTCCGAGAGACAGATGTGATTGTAGTTGGAGTGAAAGGACATGACCAGATTCTGACGGATGCGGTCGGCATGCACATTAAAAACGATCTGCGTCTTGCCGGTCTCGGCGATCCGGTTGATGCGGATCGGCAGATAGCCATCGAGATCTTCTTTCACTTTGTACAGTGTAATTCCGTCTAATGCCATACATCTATTATAACGAATTGGCTGGGAAAATTTTTATTGCATGTTTGTGGTATCTGGGGTATAATAGTCAAGCGAATAGATTAGCTATTCCTTGCCTGGCAACAGGCCGTTTAGTCCAGAAGGAGGTAAAATATGAAACAATACGAGACTATGTATATCATCAAGTCCAGTCTTGACGACGCTGCCAGAGCTGCGCTGGTTGAGCAGATGCATGGCATCATCACTCAGCACGGCGGCACCATCGACAATGTTGATGACTGGGGTATGAGAGATTTCGCTTATGAAATCGACCATATGTCTAAGGGTTACTACGTTGTAGTTACTTACACTGTAGACGTTGATGGTTTAAACGAATTCAAACGTTTAATGGGTATCAGTAATGACATCGTCAGAATGATGACCATCTCGAGCGACGAGAAAAAAGGAAGCAAATAATGATCAACATTAACAGCGTTACGTTGGTTGGCCGCATCACCAAGGATATTGAACTGCGTAAGACCAGTTCCAACACTTCGGTATGCAACTTCACCGTAGCGGTCGACAGAAGGTTCCAGTCCCAGCAAAACGGCGGTCAGTCCGCTGACTTTATCAACTGCATCGCCTGGAGACAGTCTGCCGATTTCCTGTCGTCTTATGCTTCAAAGGGTACGATCGTTGCCGTCGAAGGCAGGATCCAGACCAGAAGCTATGACGGACAGAATGGAAAAGTATATGTCACGGAAGTCGTTGCCGACAACGTACAGATCATTTCCAGCCGTCAGTCCACCGGTGCTTCTGCAGGAAATACCTATCAGGGAAACTCCTATTCACAGAACACCAACCAGACCTTCACTCCGAGTGCCGAACCGGCGTATGACATGGATGATGATTTCTCCAATACGCCTTCGCTTGAGATCTCCAGTGATGATCTGCCATTTTATTGATATTTATTAGAAAGGAATTCCAATGGCTTTTAGAAAACAGAGAGTCGGATATAAGAAAGTTTGTTACTTCACTAAGAACAAGATCGAATATATTGATTACAAAGACGTAGAGTTATTAAAGAAGTTCATCTCTCCGAACGGAAAGATCACTCCGAGACGTGTTACCGGCACCAGCGCCAAGTATCAGAGGATGCTGTCAACGGCGATCAAGAGAGCACGTCAGATGGCTTTATTACCTTATATTGCCGATTAATCTTGAAGCCTCCACAATCGTGGAGGTTTATTTTATTCTTTAATCTTTTATAATAATATATATGAATCAAACCAAGAAAATGACCCAGGGTGCGATGATGCTGGCAATCACCGGCGCGCTCATCCTGATCGATAGAATGACGGCCTACTGGTTTACCGAATTTGTCGTGCTGATCATGCCGATCGTTCTCATCATGTATGCAACGATGCACACGTTAAAAGACGGTGTGCTTTTATCCGTCGGTCTATTGATCATTTCCTTCTTATTGGGAAATTTCCAATTGACCTATCTGATCTATGTGCCGGTCGGCATTGTGACCGGTTTGGTCTATGCCTGGGGCATCAAGAGGGGACTCGACAAGCGAAGACTGGTTCTGTCCGCGATTGTGACCTATGTCATCGGTGAACTGATGGCGACCTTCATCGTCTATCCTTTGATGGGCTTCCCGATCAAACAGATGCTGGCAGAATATGAAGCGG
>ONXX01000174.1 GCA_900321955.1 uncultured Bacillota bacterium
TGTCGGCATCAGTATCGACGGCATACGTCTGGTCCATGACAAGTATCGGCTTGACGCAAAGAAAGAAAAGACCTACGACAGAGTCGCTGAAAAGATCCAACTGCTAAAACGCTACGGCATCAAACCGGACTTACTGTGTACGGTCAGCGCCGATACCGGCGAAAACGCCTATGAGGTCTACCAGGCCTTAAAAAACTTCAAGACCGGCTGGATCCAGTTCATCCCCATTGTCAACAAAAACGACGACGGTTCCTTAAGGGAAGAATCGATCACGCCAAAAGCTTACGGCGACTTCCTGGTCACCTGTTTCCATCAGTGGCTGTACAATGATTTGGGAACCTGTGATGTGCAGCTATTCATGGAAGTCTTAAACTATTATGCCGGCGGCAAACAGAGCCTGTGCTGGCTCAAGGAAAAATGCGGCGATGTCTTATCCATTGAATCCGATGGCCGGATCTATTCCTGCGATCACTTCGTCAATAAAGAGAATCTCTTAGGTTCCATCGACTCTTGTGATCTTAGTTCCTGCATCAATTCCAATCAACAGTCTGCCTTTGGCAAAGCCAAGTCCGACTTAAGCAAGAAATGTCTTCAGTGCAAGTACCTGCATTTATGCAACGGCGGCTGCCCCAAAGACCGTGACCAAGACAAAAACAATCTTCTCTGTGAAGGCCTCTATCATTTCTTTGAAGAAAGCGAAGAACCCTGCAAGAAGGCGGTCAGTCTGTTAAGAGCCGGCAATTCACGGGATCAGGTCATGGCAATTTTAAGGAAAGAACGGAAACAGAAATGGGCGGCGGTATCCGCCAACAGTCCCTGCCCCTGCGGCAGCGGCCGGAAATACAAACACTGCTGCGGCAGCTAAGGAGGAATATGAAAGGTTTAGAAGAATACGAAATCGAAGATGATCAGCTGGATCCGATCTACGGCGGTGTCGTTGAACAAGGCATCGAGGATACGATTGAGCGGATCATCCGTATGAAAAAAGACGAAGGCTTAAACAAAGAAGCCTTCCTGGCAGAGTTGTCTTCCGATTCCCTCTATGTCAGGCTCTTCCCGGGCATCAGGGAAGAAGCCGAAAGACGCTGGGACATCGTATAATCTTCATCACAAAATCAAGGACAATTCTCATCACACAGGAATCGTCCTTTTTAACTCTTCATTTTAGAGATCCGTATATACAAAGAAGCCTGGGAACAGATTAATCCGGGAAACGGAGGCGGATATCTGAAGATCGGATAATCCAAAATCAGCTTTCTCAAGGCAAAGAAAAACGTCTTAAGCCAAATGACTTAAGACGTTTTTGTTTCGGTTTTTATTGAACCTCTGATGAGATGTAGACCTGAACGTACGCATCGAGAGGTACGGATTCCGCATAGGTGTGCTCTTCACCGTTGACATAGATGATCAAGAGGATACCCGGTTCATAATCTTTGTAGGCAACCGGAATGATCTCGTAATTCATGAAGCCACGGCCGAAGAGATATCTGTGCATATCGAATCTTGCGTGTTCGTAATCACCTTCATGTGTGACATGATCGTAGATTGTCTCGAAGGATTCGATGACTGCTGTTTCTTTCTGCTGACCGGCGGAAACCGTGTAAGTGATCTTGGTACCCGGTGTCATATCGCCCTTATCGTTGTAGGTAACAGTGCCCTTAGGGTAATCGGATTCCTTTTCAAATCTTGCAGCAACTAAGATACCGTTGTTGGACAGGAAGCGGAGCAGTTCATCTTCACTTCTGCCGGCGAAATCCGGAACATTGACCTTCTTGGCTTCCGGACCTAAAGAAACATAGTAAGTGACGACGTCACCGCTGGAGTAATTACCATGGTTATAGGTAATGATTCTGCCGGCGGAAACGGAATCGGAATATCTGGTCTTGCGATCGCCCTTGAGTTCGAGCATATCCAGATACTGTAGCCCTTCGGAATGCTGGCGGAATAGGCATCACGGCCGGCGATTCTGGTCGGATTCAGGTGTAAGCCCTTGGCAATCTTGATGAATTCATCTTCGCTCTTGCCAACATACTGACCCGGGCTGACGGTGATCGCATTGATACAGACGCCGTAGTTGAATACTTCGTCCTTCTCATAGACACCGGAACCGTGCCATGCGATATTGCCGAACTTGACATCCGGATTGTAACGGTCTCTGGATTCCTGGTGATTCGGCTTCAAGCCCAGCTTCTTGGCTGCTGCTTCAAACTCTTCTACCGTGATACCGATGTAATCACCGAAGACAACTTCATGGGTTGTCTGTTCCGGCTCTGCCGGACCTGAAGAGACATAGACCGTTATTGGTGTATCCTTATGAACACCAGTGACTGGTTCCATACGGATGATGTGATTCTTTTCAATCTTGTCGTTGGTCTCATAGACATACTTGACATTCTCCATGCCGACAGCTTCCTTCCAGACTTCGATATCGGATAATGTGACATCTTCTGTAATGTATGGAAGAACGATCTCCTTGGCCTTGCCTAAAGAGACTTTGAAGCTGATCTTGTCTTCAAGACGCTTGCCGGCGTTGATGGACTGTTCATAGACGATATCCTTTTCGTATTCATCGTTTTCGCCATAAGAGACTTCACAGGAATACTTCGGATCGATCTCCGAACACCAGGCGTAGACATCTTCGACATTTCTGCCGACAAAGCCTTCAACAACCGGTCCTTTTTCTGAACAGGCACTCAACAGTAAAACTGCTAAAAGCACCATTAAAAGCTTTTTCATAAAACTACAACCTCCACCTCTTATAATATCGCAATGGAACAATCTGTGTCATTGTCAATCCGACACAAAAGCAGACTAAAATTCCTTGATATAGACGTTTTCCTGTTTCACGAAACCCTGGGAAGCCAGATACTCCTTATGATTCTCATCCGGCCCCTGATAAATGACCCGTTTGATGCCGGTTCCCTTAATATAGTTGAACAGGAAGGAACCGATCGAGAAATCCCGATGTTCCGGTATCGAATAATCCAGATTCAAAACCAGATCATCTCCTTCTTTCCTGCCTAAGGTCAAACCGACCGGCTTTCCTTCACACAGGACCACATAAGCCTTGTTGATATGTGTCAAATCAAGATCCACACCCGGAAAGATCGCTATAATATCGTCTTTGTAATAATTGATCAGATGATCCAACAGGGCATCATCGTTTTTACACTCAACGATCTTATGAACCTTTTCCACCTTGGACATCTTGTACAGATAATAGAGATTGATCAATATCAGACAGAAGTTCATGAACGCTGTCGGATAGGAATGAATGATCAAAGCGTAAATGGTAAAGATCGTGGAACCGATCGTATTGATGATCCTGAGCTTCATGACCGATGTCATCAACATCGATACCAGCACCAGGAAAGAACCGAGGTAACCAAAGGCCTCGATCACAAATTTCGCATTAAACATAAAAAATACTGCCTCTCTTTACTTCTTATTATAATTCCGCCTCATCCTTCTTCTCAAAGTGATAGTCGGAATTGATCCAGCGATAGACATCCTCATGCGGCAAAGGATTGACTCCCATCAGCTTCTCCACCACATCTTCAAAACGATCCGGCGAGATGCAGGTGACCCGTCCGTTGATCTGCTTATAATCTCTCATCGAAGTCATGATTGCCACCACCGACAGAGCCATTCCCTTGGACTCATCGTGATTGTGCAATAGACGATGACGGTACTTCTTGGCTTGCGAAGTCACATACTTGTAGTTTTCATCGTTGATGCTGCGGGACTTGAATTCAATGATGCCGATCCGCTTTTTCGACAATAACAGCACATCGGGGCGAACGCCCTTTTCATTGTCAAAATCCCAAAGGACATATTCAAACAGAATGCTGAGCCTGCCATAGGCTTTTTTCCTTTGGACCGCCCCGGATAGGCCTTCCCTCATGACATCAAATTCATCCTTCCAGGCCTCGATCTGCGCTTTACCCAATGGATAAGGCGTGACGAAAGGATAGTTTTCCTTCATCGCGTTTAACCACTCGTTCTTATCAATCTTCAAAAATTCGTCCACGCTGCTGCAGAAACAGAAGCTGTCGATATATCTTTCGCCCATTGCTTCCATTATACCCTGTTATAATTTGATCGATGAGAGGTGTAAACGCATGGAATTTGATCTAAACAAGAAGCACTGTTACTACTTTAAGCAGATCTCCGACATCCCCCGCGGCAGCCGCAATGAAAAAGCCGTCTCCGACTACATCGTCGCCTTTGCCAAAGACCACGGCTACGACTGCATTCAGGATGAGGTCTATAACGTCATCGTCTACAAACCGGCTTCACCGGGCTATGAAAAGAGTGAGCCCATCATCCTGCAGGCTCATACCGATATGGTCTGCGAGAAAAACAAGGATGTCGAACACGACTTTGAAAAAGATCCGCTTGAACTGTATGTGGAAGACGGCCTCTTAAAAGCGAAAGGCACGACCTTAGGCGCCGATGATGGCATGGGCGTGGCCTACATGTTAGCTATCCTGGATGATCCGGATTTGCCTCATCCCGCCCTGGAATGTGCCTTCACGGTTATGGAAGAAGTCGGCCTTCTGGGTGCCCAGGCCTTAGAAGGAATACTTCCATGCCAAGCGCTACATCAATTTGGATGCGGGTGGGGAAGTCGCCACATCCGTCACCTCTTCCGGCGGTACCCGCACCACCATCCGTAAAGACCTGGTCTATACGGCAAACGCTGATCCGACCTATCGTCTCAAGATCCGCGGCTTAAAAGGCGGCCACTCTGCCGGGGTCATCCATCTGGAACGGGGCAACGCCATCCTGATCGCTGCCCGCATCATGGAAAAACTCATCAATGCGAATCATGACATCCGTCTGGCCGACATCAACGGTGGCATGAAAAACAACGCCATCCCAAGAGAATGCGATGTCACCTTCTCGACCAAAACCGATTACGAAACACTTCAACGCATCGTTGAAGAAATGAATACATCCATCAAGGAAGAACTGCAGTATTCCGATGAAGGTTTTAACGCTTCACTTGATCAAACAGACACCGTTACAAAAGCCATCGATGAAAAACAGACCGAAACGATCTTTGATTTCCTGTCGGTCATACCGAATGGTCTCCAGCATCGTTCGATGGCCATTGAAGGACTCTCTATCGCCTCACTCAACTGCGGCGTCATCCACATCGAAGACAATCAGCTGCTCATCCACCACCTGCTTCGTTCGGCCATCTCTTCCCATGGCGACCAGATGATCGAACAGCTGCAGATCCTGTCCAAAACCTTTGGCTTCACCTACAGCCAGGACAACCGCTACTACGGCTGGAACTATTCCAAAGATTCCGAATTACGAAATATTCTGGCTTCCGTCCTAAAAGACAAGGGCAGTGATATGGTCGAACGTTCTTCCCACGGAGGACTCGAATGTGGCATCTTCAAAGGCATGATTCCGGAACTCGACATCATCACCTACGGTCCGATCACCGAAGGTGCCCATACGCCGCAGGAAAATCTCGATCTGGCTTCCTTTGACCGTTCCTATGAAAACCTCATTGAAGTCTTAAAGAGGGCAAAATAATTCCATCGTAAAAAATCATATACCGCTTGGTATATGATTTTTTCATTATGCGTTTGTGATTGCATCGTTTTCGTGCATGAGATCCTTTAAGGAATCATAGAGCGCATCATAGATCTTCTGATAACGTTGATAGATTTCATGATTCTTTTCATTTGGCACATAGGTCTTGCCCGGCTTGATGTAGTTCAACAGGGCATCATAGGTCTCAAAACCCGGATATTTCACCGCTGAAGCCGCCATCAGGGCATCACCGAAACTGGCACCGATGGTGATTTCCGGTGTGGAAACTTCCTGTCCGACGACATCGGCGATGATCTGCATCCACACCTCATTCTGCGTGCCGCCGCCGGTCACGAAGATCTGATCGATCGGAATATCGTGAGCCTTCATCAAGGTCAATTGTTGATTGATCGAATAGGCAACACTCTCCAAGGCGCTGCGGTACATATGCGCTCTTGTATGGGATAGATCAAAACCGAAGATGACGCCTTTGGCTTTCGGATCGTTGATCGGCGTTCGCTCGCCTGCCCAGTACGGCAAGGTGATCAGACCGTTGGCACCCGGCGCAACTTCATCAATGCCTTCCATCATGTACTGGTAGGCATCGCCCTTTCCTTCCTTTTCCTTCGCCAAGGCATCCTTGAAAAGTTCATCCCGATACCACTTGGTCAAAGAGCCGGCGGTATTGGTACCGGCAGAAATATCGCAAAGGCCGGGAACGATAAACTGTTCACGCCACAGCCTTTCATCATCGATGAGGTCTTTGGTACCTAAGATCATGTAGACCGAAGAGCCCAACTGGATCATCATTTTGCCCGGTGACACAACGCCGACCGAGATCGCTTCGGCACCGGAATCATCTGTACCGGTCAAAACCGGTGTACCTTCTGCCAGACCGGTCTCTTCACTGGCCTTCTTGGTGATCGTGCCGACAACATCGGTCGCTTCGTGAATCTCTGCCAGCTGATCCGGACGGCAGATGCCCTCACAGTGTTCCGGATTCGGCGTGCCGTCTTCATCGTAGAGCGGATTGAAGGAAGCCAAACCCAGGAAGCGGTCAACGACATAATTGCCGGTCAGCTTTGCCGTCAGATAGGTCGAAGCCGTGATGAATTTATAAGCTTTCGCATAGACTTCCGGTTCCTTGTTTTTGATCCAGAGGATCTTAGGCATGACATCGGAAGAACACAGAGGACGGCCAAACCACTTTAAGATCTGTTCTTCGCCAAAGCGCTTGGTCAGCTCTTCAATCTCATCGCCCGCTCTGGCATCGATGCCATAGAGGATGGCCTTTCGTAAAGGCTTGCAGTTTTCATCGACCGGCAGACAATCGGCACCCAAAGCCGAGGTTCCTAAAGCTTTGATGTCTTTGGGATCCACGCCGCTTTTTTGAATCAGGTCCCTGGCGATGATGCACAGATCGCCCCACCAGTCCTTTTCCGCATCATGTTCGAAATAATTCGGCGCAGGATTGGTCATGGCGTGCGTCGTGGAAGAAACCGCAACGATCTCTCCCAGCTCATTGATCAGCACACCCTTGCTGGAATTGGTACCGGTATCGATACCCATGAAATAGGCCTTAGACATCTTCCTCCTCCTTTTGATAGACGATCCTTCCGTTGAAGATCGTCATCGCAACATCCAGATTGCGTATCTCTTCGATCGGCGTTTCAAACAAATTGCCGGACATGACGACAAGGTCCGCCTTCTTGCCTTCCTTCAAAGTACCGATGCGCTCTTCCTTAGAAAGGTTGTAGGCACCGCCATAGGTCCAGGCTTTTATTAATTCCGCTCTTGTCAGCATATTCTCTTCATTGAATGGTTCGCCGCCTTCCGGGAAATAGCCGCCCACAGCGTGATAGATCGATTCCGGAATATCATCGATCAGTAAAGG
>ONXX01000094.1 GCA_900321955.1 uncultured Bacillota bacterium
GCTGTCACTTCAAAGATGTCCGATGGACAAAAGAGAAGCTTCAAGATCAGATCGGAGAAGATAAACCCAAGCAAGGCCACTGCCAGAGAAAGGAAGAGGCCGGTCAGAAGGGTGACGGCCAAGGTCCTTCGCAAGTCGTCCATGCGCTTGGCACCGAAGTGTTCGCTCATTAAGATACCGGCGCCGATACAGATACCGGAGATGGACAGGATGACCAGATTCATGATCGGTGCGGCAATGCCCTCGGCAGCCAGAGCGTCGGGTCCGATGAAGCGGCCGGCGATGATCGAATCGATGGCGTTGTAGGCCAGCTGCAGCCAGTTGGCCAACAGTAAAGGCAAGGCATAGCGCCACAAATGATCAAAGGGATTTCCCGAAGTCATATCACGCATAAGGAGCCTCCTTTCCTGTCTGAGTCTTTTGTCATGTCCTAATTATAACAAGTCAAGATAGGAAAAGCGGAAAAGAAAAGGCCCCGTTAATGGGACCCTTAAGTCGTGTGAAATAAAGTTCTAAATGCGGTGCTTCTTAGCCTTGCTTAAGGCCAACATGATCGAAAGCCGTCCGTATTCCAAGGACAAGCCGCCTTGCAGGTAAAGGGTGTAAGGCTCTACGACTGGCGCATCGGCAGAAAGCTCGATGGTCGAACCCTGGGTGAAGGCACCGCAGGCCATGACCTCATCAAAGGGGTAACCCGGCATCGGTGCCGGTAAGACCTTGACAAAGGAATCGATCGGGGAAGATTCCTGAATGCCCTGGGTGAAGCTGACTAAGGAGTCCTTGTTGCCCAGTTCAACAGTCTGGATAATGTCAGTACGCTTCTCGTTGTATTTTGGTGAGACGTTGGTGTAGCCGAGTTTTTCCATCATGTAGGCGGTATAGACGGCGGTCTTTAACGCCTGTTTAACGGCGTGAGGGGCCATGAAGATGCCTTTGAAGAAATTGTTGTTCTGGTTGAAGTTGGCACCTAAGTCCTTGCCGATACCCGGCGCAGTCAGACGATCCGCTGCCATTTCCACCAGGTCTTTTCTTCCGGCGATGTAGCCGCCACTGGAAGCGACGCCGCCGCCCAGGTTCTTCATTAAGGAACCGACGACCAGATCGGCACCGACGTGACCGGCTTCTTTTTCTTCCACCAGTTCGCCATAGCAGTTGTCGATCATGATGATGACATCCTGGTTGACTTCCCGGATCTTTTGAATGAGATGTTCGATCTTGTCCAGGGTCAAGGACAGGCGTTGTGAATAGCCGCGTGAGCGCTGGATTTCCACCAAGCGGACATCGTTTTTCTTTAAGCGTTCGACGATCTTTTCTTCATCGAATTCGTTGTCGATCAGGTCGATCTGTTCGTATCTGACGCCATGAGCTTTTAAGGATTGGCTGGAATCGCCGCAAAGGCCGATCATCTCCTGCAGGGAGTCATAAGGCATGCCGGTCAGAGAGATCATCGTATCGCCATGTTTCAACATGGCAGAAAAGGCCAGATACAAAGCGTTGGTACCGGACATGATCTGCGGACGGACCAGGGCATCTTCGCAACCTAAGACCGTGGCAAAAATCTTTTCCAGTTTGTCGCGGCCGGCATCGTAATTGCCATAACCGTTGATGTCGGCAAAATCGGTGTAGGAGACCTGGTTTTCAATGAAGGCGGAAAGGACCCGTTCGGAATTGATCAAGCAGATCCTGTCGAGTTCATCAAAGACGTCCTTGAGGTCTTCGTCGGCTTTTTTATTTAGTTCAAGTATTTCTGAATCAATCAAATCAATCATAATGACTCCTTCGCTGTAACAACAACATTATAGCCGTTTCGCATTGAATGAAAAGAATGGCTTCAAATAAAAACCCCTGCGCAAGGCAAGGGCAATTTTCTAAGAAGCTTTTTTCTCAAGATAGGCATCCAGTTCTTTGTAGAAGTCTTCTTTTTCAAATCCACCGGTCTTGATCCATTCACGGACCGATGGGAAGAGAGCTTCTGATTTGAACTGCGGATAGAAGACGACAACATCTTCGTCACTGAAACGGAAGAGGAGCTCATCGTTTATATAGAGACCATTACTGTGACAGAGGGAGTAAGAGACAAAAGAGGCAAGGATATCGTCGTAGTCTTTTGCGCCTTTACTTTCGATGTGGTGATAGAGACGATAGAAACTCTGCAAGGCAGAAATGAGGGTGAGCAGGTTGTGCTGCTTCTCATAGACAGCGCCTTTCTTTATTGAAACCGGTTCGTTGGTAAAAACATCGAGGATCAGTTCCTCGTGATCCAGCAGGTACTTGCCGTATTCCTTGCTTGGCCATTCTCTCTTGGTGATGATCTTATGAACGATCGCCCGGAAGTCCGGCCGGTAAAGGACGGTTTGCGAGATCGTCTTTTCTCTTAACATGTTCAATACGAAGAGATCGTCTTTCATGATACGCATCAGATATTTCATATTGGTGACGATAATCGTATTGAAGTGCTGGTTTTCACAGAATTCATTGACGACACCCAGCAGGTCGCTGAGTGAAACATTGCAGCGTTCCAGATCATCAAAGACCAGAATGGCTTTGCGTTCTCTGTGAAGTTTGATGTCTTCGTAATGCGGTTTGATATTGATGATGTCCGTGAGGTTCACGGAAGCGATGAAATCGGCCGTGGTACCGGCGATCGGGTTGGTGATCTTGAGCAGAGAATTGATGAACGAAAAGAAACCGCCTGTTCTCTTGGTTTCTTCTTTTCCTTTAATGAGACGGTCGGCAATCGGATAGCAGACCGAGATCCATTTGCGGCGCACTGCTTCGTTGACGGCACGGATATCGTTGAGTCCGAAAAGGGAGACACGCACGATGGCATAATCGAGGCCTAAGGCATCGACCAGGTCGTGTTCAATGACATGGGTCTTTCCCGATCCCCATTCACCGGTAAACAAGAGGGCACCGATCGGATCATCTTCTTTACAATAATGGACCAGTTCTTCAACATCATTCATAGATATGAACCTCCTTAGATAAGCAGAGCGTTTTGACAATCTTTAACAAAATTATAGCATCTGTGAAAAAAAGAGACCTGTCCCGTCCAAAAATGCAGCATCCCAGTTGAAAAGCAACAGAAGAGATGAGAAGATGCAGACAGAAAAGTGAGGGAGGTAAACTTATGTCCATCAGTATCAGGATCACAGCGAAATTCAAAGGCGAAATAAACGGCAGGCTTTTACTTTTTATCGACCGTCCGGGTGAACACGAAGAAGAAATGTTATACAAACGCAGCGGTTTTGGGATGAAAGGCTGTCCGGTCTTCGGCGTCACTTTCTATGGTTTAAAAAGCGGTGATCTGATCGAACTGGATGAGCAGAAAGACAAGATCTTCGGTTCGCATTTTCCCTATGAAGCGATCCCCAAAGAGAAACTGGAGGTCCAGGCCTTCTTCATTCGCTATGAGAAATACGAACGCAGGGATGGCCACACCCTGTGGGGCATGAAGGATTACGGGGGCGGCGGCAACTTCGCCGAAAACCCCTACAACCTGTATTCTGATGTGAAGCTTGTTGATCTGGGCAAGAAGGATGTCGTGCTCAAGCTCGACAAACAGATCGAACCGACATACAAGTTAAAAGGAAGACAGGTCTATCAGCAGGGCAATTACCGCAATCACGGTCTGGTGAAATACTTCAAGATGAAGAGCGATCTCTTATCCGATTTCTGGGGCGAAGACATCTATATGGGTGCCAACATCCTCTTGCCGAAAAACTACGACAGAAACAAGAAGTATCCGATGATCTACTGCCTGGGTCATTTCCCCGGCAAGACCGCACCATTCCGGTATGGTATTGAATTAAGGGAAAGAGAAAAGGGTTTTACCGAGTATTGGAATTCCGGCAAGGCACCGGAGGTCATCTGCGTCAATTTCCGTCATGCGAATATGTTTTATGATGACTCCTACCTGGTCAACTCGGAAAACCTGGGTCCTTGGGGTGATGCCTTTGTCAAAGAGATCATTCCGGCAATCGAGGAGAAGTACGGCGGTATCGGTGTCCCGGAAGGAAGGATCCTGACCGGCGGTTCGACCGGCGGCTGGATCGCGGTGGCCTTGCAGCTGTTTTATCCGGACTTCTTCGGCGGTAGCTGGCCGGGCTTTGCGGATTCCTTGGACTTCCATGGCTATCAGCTGGCTGATCTTTACAACGATGCCAATGTCTACAAGAGTGAGAACGGCTGGTGCAGTATTGAGCGTCCGGGAGCCAGAGATGTCAGAGGCAATGTCTTGTGGACGATGCGTGATGAACATTACTATGAGCTGGCCATCGGCGGTGACCTGGCCCATGGCATGGGGCAGTATGGCATCTATCAGGCGGCCTTCTCGCCGTGCGGGGAAGACGGTTATCCGCTCAATGCCTATGATCCGATCAGCGGTGAGGTCAATAAAGACGTCGTCGCCTATTGGCACGACCACTATGATCTGACGGCCTATCTGGAAGAACACCATAAGGAGCTTGTCCCGAAGATCAAGGGAAAGTTCCATCTGCGGGCCGGGGACATGGATAACTTCTATCTCAATCTCGGCCATTACGCCTTTACGGATGTCTTAAAGAAGTATCGCTGCGGCGGCTACTCCGTCACCTTCCCGCGCATAGGTCACGATGGCAACATCACGATCATCGAAATGATGGAAGAGATGCGCAAACACCTGGATAAGGTCCTCTACAAGAAAAAATAAGATAGGGAAAGGTCTTAGCGATAAGGCTTTTCTTTTTGCAAGAATCATTCAATAAAATTAAAAATTTATCGAATAACGATAAATTTTTGTTGACAAACGAAATGAATGCTCTATAATGAAATTATCGATAAACGTTAATTAATTGATGTCGATGATAAAAAAGGAGACAAAAAAATGAATAAAGAAAAGATGATGAAAACCGCAAAGATCTTTGACCGTATCTTAAAGATCATGGAGTACTTCATGTATGTATCTGCCGGACTGATGATCGTTTCGGCGGTATTGCTCCTATTCGTACCGAGTATCTCGGATACGATGATCGATTCGACCAGTGTGGAGTTTGGCAATGTGCAGGTCTTCCTGAATGAAGGCTACGGCGACTTTATCAAGCTGTCCAAGGGAAGACTCTATGGGGTGATGGCAGCCGGCTTTATCACCGTTGCGACGATCGCTTACGGATTGAGGATCGGCAGGCAGATCCTTGCCCCGATGTGCAAGGGCGATCCGTTCAACGTTTCCGTCGCTGAAAAGCTGCGCGTTCTAGCCATCGTGGTCATGGCGTCCGGCGTCATCACATCCTTTGTCCAGGCTTATACCGGTT